>JAFADT010000422.1 GCA_023424585.1 Pseudomonadota bacterium | reverse complement strand
CGCAGCTTCTTCAGGTCCTTGCGCAGGGCGTGCGCGGAGGCGGCGTCGGGCGCGTCCGCGTAGCGCTCCAGGCGCTTCTCCACGCGGCGCAGGCGCCAGCGCAGGTGGCTGCGCACGCGCTTGCTGGCGAAGCGGTGGGGGTCCTCCAGCGTGTCCAGCTTCTTCAGGAGGCGCGGCACGGTGCGGTCCGTCCAGCGCTCCAGCGCCCTGCGCAGGGTCTTCTCCTTGGCCTCCAGCCCGGCCAGGTGGGATTCACGCAGGCCGGCCAGCGCCCTGCCCGCGTCCCTCTTCCCCTTCGCGGCGGCGTTCAGCCAGCGGTCCTGGACGTGGAGATCCCTGACGTCGCCCAGCGCGTCCTGGAGGCGCTTCACGTCCGCCTCCAGCCGGGTGAGCTTGCCGGTGGCCTGGAACACCTGGAGCGCGGCGCGCAGGCGGCGGGTGGCCACGCGCATGTCGTGCACGCCGTCCTCGTCCAGCGCTCCGTCCAGCAGGCTCTCCGGGGTGCGCGCGTCGGCGAGCCGGCCGGCGAGGATGCGGCGGGCGGCGTCGCCCAGCGCGGTGTCGGGGCCCAGGCCCCGGATGGGAGTGGGGTGCGGCATGGGGCGTCAGTCCTCCGGGTGGGCGTACTGCTGGACCATGCGCTCCGCGGCGTCCGGGCCGTCCCAGCCGAGGATGCGCGCGTCCTTGTCCGCGAAGTGCACCACCGCGAGGAAGAAGTGCTCCAGCTCCTCGCGCTCGCGCTGGGACAGGTCCTGGTAGGAGTGGAGGTCGTCGGAGCGGGTGGCGTTCACCGGCACGACGAGCAGGCGGTCATTGCGCTCGCGCTCGCCGTTCTTCGCGCCCCGCGGCTTCTGGTCCACCAGGAGCACGCCCAGCGGCCGGCAGGGCAGCACGACGCCCGGCCAGGTGGGCACGTCCCAGTACACCAGCGCGTCCAGCGGATCCCCGTCCGGGCCCTTCGTGCTGGGGATGAAGCCCCAGTCGAACGGGTAGCGGAACCCGCGCGTCAGCGGCCGGGACAGGGTGAAGGCCTGGAGCTTCGAGTCGTATTTCAGCTTCACCGTCGAACCGCGGGGCGACTCGACGACGACGTGCAGCGCATCCTGGAAGCCGCGCAGCGGCAGGCGGGTGAAGTCGGTGGCCATCAGCCTTCAGGCTGGGGTCGCCCTTCTGTCTCCGGCAAGTGCCCTCCTGCCGCGGCTTTCACTCGCCAACCCTGGCGCGGCGCCGCAGCTCCCAGCAGCCCGGACACAGCGGCATCGCCTCCTGGCGGACGCGGTGCTCACACCGCGGGCACATGAACGCGCCGCAACGGAAGCACGTCCGGTTCGCGGCGATGTCCTCGTGTCGCGCGCAGACGGCGCGGGCCGGCGCGCCGCTTACGTTCAGGCCGCCCCCGTCATCCCAGGCGGGCGGGTGCAGCCCGGCCAGGAGGTGGCCCGCGATGGCTTGCGCGGCGGGGCCGTTGGGGATGACGAGCGAGAGGGTGTCCTGCTCGATGCAGACCGGTGGCAGGTCGAAGGCGTTGAGCTCGCCAGCAGGGATGTCGACGGGATGCATCGCGGGGGCTTGTAGTCCACCGCGCGCGATGCACGCCAGCCACCGCCCGCGCTAATGCAGGGGCGGGCCCAGGGGCGGCGCCGGCTGACGGCGCGCCACCAGCCTCCGCGTGGCGCGCGCCGCGGCCAGGCCCCCCAGCGTGTACCAGGCCACGGTGAGCAGCGACGTGGACGGGCGGGCCCGGGACGGCTTGCGACCCAGCCCCAGCCTGGGGGGCAGCACCACCGCGCCCAGCCCGGCGAGCAGGCCCAGCGTCGCGCCGCGCAGGTAGGGGCGCCGGGGGCGTCCCAGCGCCACGAGCGAGAAGTAGAGGCCGTTGGACAGCAGGTCCCCCGCCAGCGTCTGGCGGTGCAACTGGCGCCCCTTCGCCGGCTCGCCGCCGAGGAAGCGGACGCCCTTCTCCAGGGAGCGCATGCCCAGCACGTCCATGCGCGGCGGGTGCTTCAACACGCGCCGGGCGCTCTCGTGCACCAGCGTGAGCGCGGTGGCGCCGACGAGGCCGGGACCCAGGGCACGGAACACGATGCGGGGCGGAGCAGGAGGTTCGATCATGCCTCCCAAGCTAGGCACCGCGCGCACGGGGTTCCCGCCCGCGTCCGCCTGCCCGCCCGCCCACCTGCCGGTGCTCCGCCGGGCCCGCGCGTCAGGAGCTGCAGCTCACCACCAGGTGCCGTCCCCACGCGGGCGGCGAGGCCGCGAAGGCCTCCTGGCCGGGGTGCTCGTCGAAGGGCGCGGACACCAGCGCGAGCACGCGGTCCACCTCCGCGAAGTCCCCCTCCTGGGCCCGGGAGATGGCCTGCTGCGCCACCCAGTTGCGCAGGACGTACTTCGGGTTGACGCGGTCCAGGCGCGCGTGGCGCTCCGCGTCCTCGCTGCCCTCGGACTCCAGCCGCGCGCGGTAGCGCTCGGCCCACCCGTCGAAGCCCTCCGGCGGCAGGAAGTGGTCGCGGAGCGCGTCGTTGCGGGCGCCGGGGCTGGAGTCGAACCGGTTCAGCGCGCGGAAGAAGCGCGTGTAGTCCACGCGCGAGCCGGCCATCAGCGCGAACAGGTCCTCCAGGAGCGAGCGGTCCTCGTCGCGGGCCTCCCGCAGGCCCAGCTTCTCGCGCATGCGCGCGAGGAAGTGCCGCGTGAACGTGGGCTGGAAGAGGGTCAGCGTGGCGCGCGCCTCGTCCTCGGTGATGAGCGTGAGCAGCGCCTCGCCCAGGCAGGCCAGGTTCCACAGCGCGACGCGCGGCTGCTGGTCGAACGCGTAGCGGCCCTGGTGGTCGGAGTGGTTGCAGATGAAGCCGGGGTCGAAGTCGTCCAGGAACCCATAGGGGCCGTAGTCCAGCGTGAGCCCCAGGATGGACATGTTGTCCGTGTTCATCACGCCGTGCGCGAAGCCCACCGCCTGCCAGCGCGCGACGAGCGCCGCGGTCCGCTCCACCACCTCCGCGAAGAAGCGCGCGTGGCGGCCCTCCTGGCCCGCCAGGTGCGGGAAGTGCGCGGCGATGACGTGGTCCGCCAGCGTGGCCACGTGGCCGGGCTGCTCCGTGTGGTGGAAGAACTCGAAGGTGCCGAAGCGCACGTGCGACGGGGCCAGGCGCACCAGCATGGCGCCGGTCTCCACCTCCTCGCGGTACACGGGCGCGCGGCTGCCCAGGACGCACAGGGCCCGGGTGGTGGGGATGCCCAGCGCGTGCAGGGCCTCGCCGGCCAGGTACTCGCGGAGGGTGGAGCGCAGCACCGCGCGCCCGTCACCGCCGCGCGAGAAGGGCGTGGGCCCGCCGCCCTTCAGGTGCAGGTCCCACCTGCCGCCGTCCGGGGCGCGCACCTCGCCCAGGAGCAGCGCGCGGCCGTCTCCCAGGCGCGGCACGTACACGCCGAACTGGTGCCCCGCGTACACCATGGCCAGGGGCTCCATGCCGGGCAGCGGCGTGGCCC
>JAFADT010000350.1 GCA_023424585.1 Pseudomonadota bacterium | reverse complement strand
GCGACGCCCAGCGCCTCGGACATCGCGCGCGGCATGCACTCCGGCACGGGCGCGATGACCGACGCTGCTCCGAGCGCCACCGAGGTCGCTCAGGCGAGCGCCCCCCATGCCGGTGCGCCGAGCACGGGCCATGTCGCCGCCGCCGCCGAGCGGAAGGCCCTTCCATCGACGGAGCTGTCGGGGGCTCCGGATGAGCGCCAGCGCGCGGACATCCTCGCGCGCTATGAATCGGGTGACGTCCCTGGCGCGCTGGCCCAGGCGAAGCGCGCGAACCTCGCGCCCCTGGTCCAGCAGCTCACCCGCTTCCAGACCGCCGAGTCCACGGCCCGGGCCGCCCTGGCCGAGAAGGACTCCCCACGGGCGCTCGATGCGCTCAGCGCCGCCGTGCGGGCGGACCAGGAGCTGTCCCAAGGCTGGAGCCGCCAGGGGGTCAGCCTTCGACGCCAGCTCGCCGGGCTGTACGTGCGCACGGGGCAGGACGCCATCCGCGCACAGCGCTTCGCCGACGCCCGCGCGGCCTTCACCGCGGCCCTCCAGTACGACGCAGACAACGCCGAGGCCCGCTCGCAGCTGGCGGCGCTGGACGCGCGGGCCCCCTGAGTCCGCCTGGCTCCGGAAACACGACGCCCCGGATTCCATCGAGGGAACCCGGGGCGCGGGGGCGAACGCGGCGGCCTGGGCCGCGCGTCACGCGGGGACTCAGGCGAGGTTGAAGATCTTCTTCAGGTCCGACTCGACCTCTTCCTCGGAGCAGTCCTTGGCCAGCGACAGCTCCTTGATCAGCAGCGAGCGCGCCGTGTCCAGCATCTTGCGCTCACCGAACGACAGGTCCTTGTCGCCCTTCAGCAGGTACAGGTCGCGGAGCACCTCGGCGATCTCGAAGACGGAGCCCGTCTTGATCTTCTCCATGTACTCGCGGTACCGGCGGTTCCACGTGGTGGAGTCGACCGAGATGTCCTTCTCCCGGAGGATGGAATAGACCTGCTTGACGTCCTCCTCGCTGATGATCTCCCGCAGGCCGACCGAACCGACCTTGTTGATGGGGATCATGATCCGCATCCCGTTCTCCAGGATGCGCAGCACGTAGAACGACTGGCGCTGCCCGGCGACCTCGGTGTGCTCGATGCCCATCACCTCACCGACGCCCTGGCCCGGATAAACCGCCTTGTCACCAGTCTTGAAGCTGGTCTGCACTAACTGCCTCCTTGGAGAAAGCTTCGACCCCGGCCTTCGCGCCCGCCACTACTACCACAAACCACATCCACGGGCAACGAAATCGCCTTGACCACCTGATGCGGGCCGCACTACGGTGTCCGTTTTTGTATGCGGTGTCGCTCGGTGTGTGAGCGCCATGGGACGGACAGGGCGGTGGGTGGGGGTGGGTGTTGGTTCGTTTTGCCTGGCGCGACCTGGGTGCGCGTCCGTTGTTCTTTCCAGCGCTGAGCCTCTTGCTCGGCGCCCTCTGGGCAACCGGAACAGAGGGCTTCTCCGGGGTATTTCTCCTGGGCGCGCTTTGCCTGGGGGCGGTGGGCCTGGCGCTCGGTCCGTTGCCTGGGGCGCACCTGGCGGTGCTCGGCGCGCTGGTCCTGACCGGCGCGGGGCTTTCAAGCCTGGAGGCGCGGGTCGACGTCCCGCCCTCGATGAAGGCCGGCGGCGGCGCGGTGCTCGAAGGCGAGCTGGAGCGCGTGGAGCGCTTCGACGGTGCCCTCCGCCTGCGGCTCGCGGTGGCCCGCGCGGGGTTGCTTGCGGAGCCTCCGGTCGCCGCCCGCTTCCGCGTCAGCCTTTCCGGGCGGGGTGGACGTCTGGAATTGCAACCCGGGCAGCGCGTGCGGGTGGAGGCGCGGCTCGCGCCGGATGCGCCTCCTGCGAATCCAGGCGAGCGGGACTTCGCGTCGACGCGGCGCAGGCAGGGCGTGGCCTTCACCGGCGGGTTCGCGCCGGGGCGCGTGCTGGTGCTCTCCCCTGCCCCCGCGTGGCGGCTCGCGCTGGAGGACGTCCGCGGGCGGCTGACGACGGCGGTGCAGGGGGTCTCGCCTTCCGCGGACGCGGCGGCGCTGTTCCTCACGCTGGCCGCCGGACAGCGCGCGGACCTGGACGCGGCCTGGGAGGACGCGTTCTCACGGGCGGGGCTCGCGCACGTGCTCAGCGTCAGCGGGCTGCACGTGGCGGCGCTCGCGCTGATGACGCTCGCGCTGCTTCGGCGGGGGCTGGTGCGGCTGGGCGGGCGCTGGCGGACGCTGGAGGCGCGGCGGTGGGCCGCCCCGGCGGCGGTGCCCTTCGTCTGGGCGTATGTGCTCTTCACGGGGAGCCAGGCGCCCGCGGTGCGCTCGGCGGTGATGGCCACGGCGGTGCTGCTGGGCCTGGCGCTGTGGCGGCGCGCGGATGGGCTCAACGGGCTGTCGCTCGCGGCGCTGGCGCTGGTGGCCTGGACGCCCTCCAGCGTCGTGGACCTGTCGCTCCGGCTGTCGTTCCTCGCGGTGCTCGGCCTGGTGCTGCTGTCACCCGCGCTGCGCGCGGCCCTGCCCCTGGCCCCGCCGGACCCTTCCGAGCCCCGGAGACTGAGGCGGTGGGCCGCCCAGGCGCGGGAGACCGTGGCGCAGACCCTCTGCGCGAGCGGCGCGGCGACGCTCGTGGGACTGCCCGTGGTGGCGGCGGCGTTCGGCCGGGTGAGCCTGGCGGGGCTCGTGTCCAACATCATCGCCCTGCCCCTGTGCGGCGTGCTCACCGGGCTCGCCGCGGGCGGCGCGGCCCTCTTCGTCGTGGCCCCCGTCGTCGCGACGCCGGTGCTGTGGGCGGGGGCCTGGGCGTCGGAGCTGCTGCTCATGCTGACGCGGGCCTTCGCCGCCGTGCCCTTCGCGGCGGTGGAG
>JAFADT010000348.1 GCA_023424585.1 Pseudomonadota bacterium | reverse complement strand
GGAGTGGGGATGGTGATTTTTCCGTGAGCACCGATGACCCGATTTCGCGGCGTCCGTCCTCCTTGCCGGACATGAGGAGCTCGGGCTCACATGCGACCGTCGCGCCCCGGGGCGAGGACCCCCGGCTGATGGCGGCCATGCGGGGTCAGCGCGACGCGACCGAGTCCCTGCTCCTGGAGCTGCTGCCGCGGGTGCGCAACCTGGTGCGCTACCTGGTGCGCGGGGACTCGGACGTGGAGGACATCGCCCAGGAGTCGCTCATCGCGCTGGTGCGGGGCCTGCCCACCTACCGCGGCGACGGGCGCTTCCACGGCTGGGTGGACCGCGTGGTGGTGCGCACCACGTTCGCGTGGCTCAAGCGTTCACGCGGGCGCGAGGCCCGCTACAGTGAAGACCCGGTGGAGCTGTTGGCGGTGCCGTCCGACGAAGCGCCGGCGGACGAGTACCTGCATCGCCGTCACCTGGTGACGTTGCTGGACAGGCTGTCGACGGAGCAGCGGCACGCGCTGGTGCTGCACCACGTGCTGGAATTGAGCGTGCAGGAGATCGCGACAGAGCTGGGCGTCCCCTTCGAGACCGTGCGCAGCCGGCTGCGCCTGGGCCGCACCGCCTTGCGCGCTTGGGCCTCGGACGGCGAGGCGCCGGAGGGGGAGACGTCATGAGCCCCCGCCCCCCCGACGACGGTGACGTGGAGCCGCTCGACGACCTGCTGCGGCCCCTGGATGGCGGCAGTGGTCCCGCGCGGCGGTTGTCCCGGCAGCGCTCGAGCGCGCTCGTCCAGGCGGCGCTGGACGCGGCGCTCCAGCAGGCGCCGGAGCCTCCGCGGAGAAGCCGCAGGCGGCCCCCCGTGTGGCTGATGGCGGGCGCGGCGCTCATCTTCACCGGGGCCGCGGCCGCCGCCGTGTGGCGCTATGCGCGCCCCGAGCAGCCACCACCGGCGGTGCTGACACCGGCCGTCCCGGAGCCAACGCGGGTGGCCACGCTGGAGCCGGTGCCCCTGCCCCCGCCGCCCCCGCCCGAGCCGTTCGTCATCGAGCATCCCCGCCCGCTGCGGCCGAGCATCACCGTGAAGGAGTCCTCCAAGCCGGAGGACCTGCTGCGCCAGGCCAACGCGCTCCGCTCCGAGGGAAGGTGGAAGGAGGCGGAGGGGCTGTACCTGCGCGTCATCCGCGCGGAGCCGTCGTCGCTGGCCGCGTATGTCGCGCGCGTGGCGTCGGGGGCGCTGCGGCTGGAGCACCTGGGCGACGCGCGAGGCGCCCTGCGCCAGTTCCAGGACGCGGTGAGGCTGCACCCCGGTGGCATGTTGGCTCCCGAGGCACGCCACGGCGTGGCCGAAGCCCACCGGGCCCTGGGGGACTCCACGGCGGAAGCCCGGGCGCTGGAGGAGTTCCTCGCGCTGCACCCCGACTCGCCGCTGAGCGCGGCGTCGCGCGCGCGGCTTCGGGAGCTGTCGCCACCATGAGGCGCGGCTCGCCATGGCGGTTCAAGCGGCGTCTCTGGGGGCGCCGTCGGTGGCAAGACCACGAGCCCATGAGGCTCCGCGTCGCAGGCTGGATTTCATGGGCCGGGCTGCTGCTGGGCGCCGCGTGCACGGTGGAGGATCCGGTGGCCACGCTGCGCTCCCCCGACGCGGGGCCCGACGTCCCGGATGAATGGGCGGCGCACTGCGCGGACAGCGGACCACCGCTCCTGCTGGGGGACCCGGCCTCGGGGCCCCAGGTCTGTAGCGGCCAGCTTGCGCAGACGCTGTTCCACCGCGCGGCGTGCTCGTGCGAGGGCCTGTCCCTCAGCGCCCCCTTCACCGTCGATGCGTTCCGAAGCTCGGCGGGGCCCTACGCTCCCGGCGGCACGGGCGGAGACGTGGGCGTGAACGGCGTCCTGTTCGCGAACGACCGCGTCACGGTGGGCGGCTCGCTCCAGGCAGGCGGTGTCCAGCTCAGCAGCCCCCTCGGCGTCGGCGGCGACCTGGACAGCAGCGGTCCCCTCTCCGGTCCGGGGACCTCCGCCACCGTGGCCGGGGATGCCCGGGTGAACGGAGACGTGGCGCTCGCGTCGCTCACCGTGGGCGGCGTGCTCACCGTCCCTCCGGAGTTCTCCCCCGGCCCCGCCCAGGCCGCCGAGCTGCGCCGCGAGCCCGTGCCTCCGGTCATCCCCTGCGACTGCGACGAGGGCTCCCGCTTCGACCCGGCCGCGCTCATCGCCCACCACACCGTGGACAACGACGACGCGGCCATCGGGTTGGATCCAGCGACGCTGGAGGACGTCACCGGCGAGCGCGCGCTGGAGCTGCCCTGTGGCCGCTTCCTGCTCACGCGCATCGCGGGGTCGGGCCACGCCACGCTGCGCATCCGGGGCCGCACCGCCCTGTTCATCCCCGGCGGCGTGGACCTGCGGGAGGCGCTCACCGTGGACGTGCGGCCTCCGGGCGAGCTGGACCTCTTCCTCGCGGGAGGCTTCGTCGTGTCCGGCCAGCTCACGCTGGGCTCCGCCGCCCTGCCCTCCAGGGTGCGCGTCTACGTCGCGGGCACGCAGGCGCTGGACATCTCCGCGGGCAGCACGCTCGCCGGCAACCTCTACGCGCCCCAGGCCCAGCTCAACCTGAGCGGCAACGCGGAGCTGTTCGGCTCGCTGTTCGTGCGCCACCTGGAGGCGTCCGGCGCGGTGCGGGTGCACCACGACGCGGACGTGCTCGACGCGGGCGCGGCGTGCCCCGCCGGGTGATCAGCGGAACACGACGGTCTTGTGGCCGTTGAGCAGGATGCGGTGCTGCACGAACCACGTCACCGCGCGGGCCAGCACCACGCTCTCCACGTCGCGGCCAATCGCCGTCAGCGCCTCGGGCGAGAGCGTGTGGTCCACGCGCTCCACGTCCTGCTCGATGATGGGCCCCTCGTCCAGGTCGCCCGTGACGAAGTGGGCCGTCGCGCCGATCAGCTTCACGCCCCGGTCGTAGGCCTGCTGGTACGGCCGCGCCCCCTTGAAGCTGGGGAGGAACGAGTGGTGGATGTTGATGAGCCGCCCGCGCAGCGCCTCGCACGTCTCCGCGGAGAGGATCTGCATGTACCGGGCGAGCACCACCAGGTCCACGCGCTGCTCGCGCACCAGCTCCAGCAGCCGCGTCTCCTGAAGCGCCTTGTTCTCCGGCGTCACCGGCAGGTGGTGGAACGGGATGTCGTGGGACGCGGCCAGCTGGTAGAAGTCCCGGTGGTTGGACACGATGGCCGGGATCTCCACCGGCAGGACGCCGCTGCGGTAGCGATACAGCAGGTCGTTCAGGCAGTGGCCGATCTTCGAGACCATCAACAGCACCCGGGGCTTCTCCGCCGCGTCGTGCAGGTGCCACTCCATGGCGAAGCGCCCCGCGAGCGTCCCGAAGGCCTCGCGCAGCTCCGCGGGCTCCGCCTTCCCCTCTTCATCCGCGAAGTGCACGCGCATGAAGAACAGCCGCGTCTGCGGGTCGCCATACTGGGCGCTGTCGAGGATGTTGCAGCCGTGCTCGGCGAGCCAGCCGGAGACGGCGTGAACGATGCCGCGCTGATCCGGACACGACAGCGTGAGGATGTATTGGGCGGGACGCTCGGTCATAAGCGGCGGCGACTATAGCCTCGCCGGGTAACGGCCCGTTCCCGGGCGCGGCGGGGAGTGTCCAGTGTCCGGCGGGTGCTCGGCTCCGCCCCGCCGGAGCCGGACCGGAGAGCCGCGGGCGCACTGCCGCGCCCCCTGGTACGCGCGGCTGGAGCGCACCGCGCGCGCCCGGGACGCCTCCCTCCCCGTCTCATGCGAGGCCCTGTGCAACGTTCGAGGGAAGAGCATTCCGAGGGGGGGAGGCTTCCCTCCCCAGGAAGCGAACCTAGACTCAGCCCCGTCATGGCCGACCGTCTCCCAGCCGACGCGCCCCGCCGACGACGACCGGTGCCGGAGTCCCTGCGCGAGTACGGCCGGGGCATCGCGGGGGGCCTACTCTTCAGCCTGCCGCTGCTCTACACGATGGAGGTGTGGTGGGCGGGCTTCACGTCCCATCCGGGCAGCGTGCTGGCCTACCTGGTGGCCACGTACGTGCTGC
>JAFADT010000347.1 GCA_023424585.1 Pseudomonadota bacterium | reverse complement strand
GCGTCGTCCCGGGCCCTCGCGTCCTCGATGCGCGCGCCCAGGCCCCCGGCATCGAGGGCCTCCATGGGCCCCGCGGAGTCCAGCAGGCCCAGCCGCTCCACGCCCTTCCACCACGCGGCGACGGACTCCGCGGCCGGGGCCTCTTGAGGGATGTGGCGGCATTCGTCGATGAGCCGCATCACGCGGTCGCGCAGCGCGCGCACGGCCATCACCTTGACCGCGTCCTCCTTGCGCTTGCCGCCCTGCGCGGCCAGCCGGCGCGCGAGCCCGTCCAGGCGCACGTCGTAGGCGCCCTTGCCCCGCGTCGCGCCCAGGCGATCATCCCGCGCGGCGGCGAGCGCGAAGAGGGTCGCGGGCGCCTCCGGGCCTCCGCGCGACAGCGAGGGCACGTAGCGGCTGGAGACGAGCTCCGCCACGCGCTCCGCCGGGAAGCCGTCCTCCATCAGCACCGGCAGCTCCAGCGCCAGCCGCACGGGCCCCGCGAACGCGAGCGGTTCGCCCCAGGGCAGGCGCACCGGCACGCCCAGGTCCCCCAGGGCCTCCGCGAGCCAGCCCGCCTCCGGGCCCAGGTCCCGATACGCGATGGCGATGTCGCCGGGCGCGCTGCCCGCGTCGATGAGGCGGCGCACGTCGCGGGCCACCACGCGGGCCTCCTCGCGCGCGTTCGTCGCGTTCCACACGGACAGCCCGTCCACCGCGCCCTTCAGCACGTCGCGCGCGGCGCGAGGCGAGAAGAGGTGCCGGCCCAGCTCCGTGAAGGGGCGGCCCTCGAAGGTGACGTCCGCCTTGAAGAGGTCCACGTGGGGCATGGTCTCGCCCCGGTTCTCGAAGGCGCGGAACAGCGCCGCGAGCGCCGCGTCCGCCACCGGCGAGCCGCCCACCGGCGTCTCCACGCGCAGCGACACGCGCCGGGCCTCGCACGCCGCGGCCAGGCCCATCAGCAGCTCCAGCTTCGACGGGCGCACGTCGTAGACGCCGTGGAGCACCAGCTCCGTCACGCCGTCCCAGCCCGAGGGCCACGCGCCCCGGTCCAGCGCCTCGCGCGCGCCCCGGAGCACGTCCTCGCGGTCCGCGAGCCCCAGCTCGGCCAGGCGCTGTTCATACAGGTGGTAGAGCCGCGCGAGGACGCGTGCGCGGGTGCGGCGCTCCGGCGGCAGCACCTCGGCGGCGTCCTGGAGCTCGCGTGGGGAGAGCCGGCCCGCCTTCAGGTCCAGCAGTACGTCCGCGGCGGCGCGGGCGAAGGCGGGCTCGCGCACGTAGTCGCCGAACGGCGTGGTGCCCAGCGTGGCGCCCAGGCCCGCCACCACGGCCCGGGCCGTCATCGCGGGGCAGGGCCGCCGGTTGAGCTCGCGCGCCCCACCCAGCGCGTGGACGAAGTCGTCCCACGTGAGCAGGTGGGTCCCCACGGCGATGCCCCGCGCACGCCGCTCCGCCCGCAGGGCAGCCTGGCGGCGCGCGGCATCGGGGAAGACGTGGAGTGTGCGGCCAGGGCGGGACATGCGGAGCGAGGACTCTAGAACGGCCAGGGGCGCCGTTTTCATGCTCCTTTCCGCCCATTCCCACGCCCTGGCCCGTTGTCCGCCTGGCTGCCTGCCTCGGAACCCGGGAAGTCCGAGGACACGCGCCTTCCGCCCGACCTGGGACAGCTCCGTTCAGCCTGAAGGCGGCCGGCTCTTCGGACATGGCCTCCGCCTCCTGGAAGCAGCGGAGCGCCCTGCTGGCGGCGAATCGCGCGAATCGGTCCGACAGTCGGACAGGTTCTGGAACGCGGCCCCCTGGCGCCCCTGGGCCGCGAAAACCCGTCGGACAGTCGGACAGGTTCTTGGACACCACCGCTCCCCCTGGGACCGCGACCTCCGTCGGACAGGTTCTGGAACCTCACCGGCCGACGCCACGGCGCCGCGATACCCGTCGGACAGGTCGGACAGGCGATGGGACACCGTCGCTGGCCCCAACGCCGCGATACCCGTCGGACAGGCGGTGGGACACACCGTTGGCGCCCGGAGGCCTCAGAAAGTTGCCGGACAGTTGGACAGGCTCTGGCCCCCCGCAGGCGACACCACGGCGCCACGAAACGTGTCGGACTATCGGACAGGTTTTGGAACACCACCGATGACCCCGACGCCGCGAAGCCTGTCTGTCGAACAGGTGCTGGAACGCCGCACCTGCACCCTGAGGACCACGAAAACCTGTCCGATAGTCGGTCAGGTTTTGGAACAGCGCTCCTAACGCACCGGGCCTTGATGACTTGTCCGACGGTCGAACAGGCCTTGGGACACTGCCCCTCACACACCGGGCCACGAAAACCTGTCCGACAGTCGGACAGGTTCTGGAACGCTGTCGCTGGCGTTCCGGAGCCGCAGGAAGCTGTCGGACAATCGGACAGGTTCTGGAACGCCGCTGCTGGCGCCCCGGAGCCTCAGAGAGCTGTCGGACAGTCGGACAGGTTTTGGACCACCGCCGCTGGCACTCCCGCAGCGGAAACCTGCGCCCGTATGGACGTCCAGAGGATTGGGGCCGACTCCGGGATTCAGCGCTCGGTGAGGAAGTCCTCGACCTCCCGGGCGAGCAGTGCGGGTGCGGTGACATGGGCCACGTGGCCCTGACCCGGCAATATGCGGAGGGTCGCGTGCGGGAGGGCCTTCGCCAGGGCATGAGCCGGTTCCGCGAGGAGCACCCGAGGGCTCTGGTCGCCCAGGAGCACGAGGGTGGCGGTATCCACAGTGCGGAAGCGCTCCACGCCCAGCGGGAGGTCCGCCACCGCGCCAATCTCCCGCAGAAAGGTCTCCATCATGCCGAGCTGCTTCGCCCACTGTGGCGTCCGGCGAAAGGCGTCGAGCTGCTCCGGAGTAAGCATCCGAAAGATGTGGTGCTGCGCGGCCACGAGCGCCGCGTCAGGGCCCTCGCGCTTCCAGGTCGTCCGGACGAGTTCCACGGCTTCGCGCGGGATGCGCTGGGTGATGGGAAACGGCGGTTCGTAGAGCACCAGCCGCGCCGGAGGCCGCCGCACCGCCGCCTCTAGCGCGAGGATGCCGCCCAGCGAATGGCCGATGAGCGAAGCACCGGGCCCCGCCTCCTGCATCAGCGCGAGCACGTCCTCCACCTCGCGCTCCAGTGAGTACGCCGAACCGTCCGCGCTGGCGCCACGTCCGCGCCGCTCCAGCACGAAGTTCGTGAAGCGCGGGGACAGTCGCGACGCGACATCGCGCCAGTCGCCCCACGTGCTGAGCGTGCCGCAAACCCAGACGACCGCGGGCCCTTGACCGTGCCGGAAGTACGACAGCGACGTGCCGTCAGCGGAGGTGAACCGATGCTGCGTGAAGCCCTCCGGGGACCGGACATGGGCCCCGGGCGGGACCAGGTTCCGAACGGAGGAAGCCTCCGTCCTGGATGGAGATGACGTCGCGCAACCCGCGAGCGTCCACGCCGCGACTCCCGCCATCAGCGCTTCGCGACGAGACCATCGCATCGTCGCGACCGCGCGGGAGCCTCCCCTGTCGGCCGGTGCTTCGAACACGGCGCCCTCCTCCGTCACGGAGCACAGCGCTCCAGTGAGCGCTGCCGCGCACGAGCCTCTTCTGTCGAACGGCGCCTCGAATGCGACGCCCTCATCTGTCTCGGAGCGCGGCGCTCCGGGGGACCCTGCCGTGCGGGAGCCTTTCCTGTCGCAGAGTTCCTCGGATGCGACGCCCTCATCTGTCTCGGAGCGCGGCGCTCCAGGCAACCCTGCCGTGCGGGAGCCTCCCCTGTGAGACAGCGCTTCGAATGCGCCGCTCTCCGCCGCTACGGAGCATGGCTGTCCTGCGAGCCCTGCTGCGCGCGAGCCTCCCCTGTCGCACAACGCTTTGGATGCGACATCCTCATCCGCCACGGAGCGCAACTCTCCAGTAAGCCCTGCCGCGCGGGAGCCTCCCCCGTCGGCCGGCACTTCGAATGCGGCGCCCTCTTCCGTCACGGAGCGAGGCTCTCCAACGGGCCCTTCCGCGTGCGAGCTTCTCCTGTCACACAGCGCCTCGAATGTGACACCCACCTCCGTCGCGGAACGAGGCTCTCCAACGGGCCCTTCCGCGTGCGAGCCTCTCCTGTCGGACGGCACTTCGAATGCGACGCCCAGCTCCCTCGCGGAGCGCGGCTCTCCAGCGGGCTCTTCCGCGTACGAGCCTCCCCTGTCGCACAACGCTTCGAATGCGACGCCCAGCTCCCTCGCGGAGCGCGGCTCTCCAGCGGGCCCTGCTCCTGGCTCCGCCAGGGACTGGAGCCCGGTTCGCGGCCGGCTTGCTTCAAGCCCGTACGCCCTCCACGACGGTTCGGCTTCACGGGGCCGCGAATCGTCACTCCGCGTGCTCACGGGCTTGTCGCGGCGGAGGCGCGCATCGCCAGCAGCGCTCGAACGGTCGGAGGTTCGGAGAGAGACATCCCACGGGGAGGACATGGCGCGTGTTTCCTTTCGCCCGCATTCATGCGGCGGAAAAGGCGTGCGCGAAATGACGCTGCCTGCCATTTCACTCCGGACACCTGAGTCCTGAATCCTCAATCCCGGGAGGCACACATGGAGAGCCTGTCCGCCATCGGCGTCTTCGCCCGCGTCGCGGAGACCGGCAGCTTCGCCTCCGCGGCCCGCGCGCTGGGCATCACCCCTTCCGCCGCGAGCAAGAGCGTGGCCCGCCTGGAGGAGCGCCTGGGCACCCGCCTCTTCCAGCGCTCCACACGGCGCATGCACCTCACCGAACAGGGCCCCCCTGTGCCAGCGTAGTTGTCGCCCGGACCGCGAGGCCGGCAGAAGCACCCAGGGGGCGTGAAGGGCAGACAGGACGTGCCGTACACGGAGCAGTTCAAGGAGCAGATGGTGCGCCGGATGATG
>JAFADT010000318.1 GCA_023424585.1 Pseudomonadota bacterium | reverse complement strand
CTCCACCGCGCGCAGGTACACCTCCGTCTTCCCGCTGCCGGTGACGCCGTGCAGGAGGTACGGCTGGAAGCCGCCCGCGTCGATGGAGGCCTGGAGCTCCCGCACCGCCGCGTCCTGCTCCGGGGTGAGGCGGTCCGGGCGGTTCTGCACCAGGCCCTCGCGCACGCCGGGCTGGAGCGTCACCTCCACCCACTTCACGAACTTGCGCGTGGCCAGCTTCTTCAGCGTCTCGCGCGCGCCGGGGATGGCGTGCGTCACCTCCTCCAGCGGCGCGCGCCCGCCCACCGCCAGGAGGTACTGGAGCACGGCGGCCTGCGCCGGGGCCCGGGCCAGCTGCGGGGGCACCTCCGCGACGAGCGCCTCCACGAAGAACTGGATGTCCGGCCTGGCCTCCTTCTCATCCACCGCGGTGGAGAGGCCCGGCGGCAGCGCGCCGCGGATCACCTCGCCCAGCGGATAGCGGTAGTGCTCGGCGGTGAAGCGCAGGAGCGCGATGAGGTCCGCGGGCAGGGACGGCGAGTCCTCCAGCACGCGCTGGATGGGCTTGAGCCGCACGCCGCCCTCCACGGGCGCGCTCGCGGGCCCCAGGTAGAAGCCCAGCGCCATGCCCCGCCCGAAGGGCACGAGCACGCGCTGGCCCGGGGCGAGCTTCTCCGAGAGCGCCTCCGGCACCAGGTAGGTGAACTCCCCGCGCACGGGGCGTCCCACGGCGACGGACGCAAGTTGGGCAGGGGTGGCGCTCACGGCGGGGCGCACTGTAGCGGCGCGCTCCCGTTGCGCCACGTCCCTTCCCACTTCCGCACGCCGCGTCCGCAACGGAAGGGAACCGCGCGAGGGAGCATCCGACGGCCCCTGCGGAAAACCACCCAGCGCGAAGTGCTCTTGCTCCATGACCGCCCTCTTGCCGCTGACTTCCCCGGCCCGCCCGTCCTGCACCCGGGATCCACTGTGCCCCGGGCGTCTGACATTCCGGGCCCCTGGGAAGCGCGAAGGGCCCCTCCCGCCCCGGAAGAGACAGGGGGCGGAAAAGAGGCCCGAGGCACCTTCCGCGTCCAGCGCGGAAGGCAGGGGGGCATGCGAGGGGACTAGCGGCCGTGGGACTTCTTCACGGACGGGCGGTTGGACACGCGGTCCCACCAGGCCATCACGTTCTTGTACGGGGCCACGAGGTCCTTCTCCCCCACGGCGAAGAGGTACTCCATGTACGGCGCCCAGCAGACCTCGGCGAGCGTGAAGTCATTGCCCGCGAGGTACGGCCGCTTCGCCAGCTCCGCGTCGATGACCTCCAGCGGACGCTTCACGCCCTCGCGGCCCTTGGCGATGTTCTCCTCGTTGTGGGTGCCGAAGAAGCGCTCCATGACGATCTTCATCGCCGGGCCGGAGAAGTAGGACTGCTCCACGCCCATGAACTGCTCCATCAGCGCGTAGCCCCTGTCGTCCCTGGGCGTCAGCTGGGGGCCCGGCAGGGTGCGGTCCAGGAAGCGGGCGATGGCGCGCGACTCGTACAGGATGAAGCCGTCGTCCAGTTCCAGCGCGGGCACCACGCCAAAGGGCTGGCGCGCGAGGTGAGCGGGCGACTTCTGCTCGTGCTTCTGCAGGTCGATGTGGATGAACTCGGCCTCACGGCCCTTCTCCGCCAGGACGGTGAGGACCTTGCGGGTACACGTGCTCATCGGGTTGCCATAGAGCTTCATGCGAATCGCCTCCGCGCCAGGAATCGGGGGAATCCCGTTCCTGGAACGGGCGGGACTTTCACCGTCAGTCCCGCCCGCCGCAAGCGAATCGACACGGCGGCTACTTGAAGAGCGCGTCCGGCACGGCCGAGCGGTTGTCGCCCTTGAGCGCGGTGAACCGCACCACGCGCTGGCCCGCCTTCCACACCTCCACCGTGCGGGGCATCCAGTCCCCGGTGGCGGGCGAGGCGTAGTCCAGGAAGCGCACGTCCCAGGCCGCCCCGGCCGTGTCCGTGTAGCGCAGGCGCGCGGCCCGGAAGCTCTCCTTGTAGACCCAGAGCTGGGGCTTGCCCTCCGCCGGGTCTCCCAGCACGTAGGCCACGTCTCCGCCGAAGCGCGCGAGCGACGTGACCTTCGTGTTGACGCCCAGCCCCTGGAGGTAGGCCTCCTGGGCGACCCGGGTGTCCTGCGCGCTGCCCGCGTCCTGCGCGAGGAGGGCGCACACCTGGGCCACCAGCACGGACACGGCGGGCAGCTCCTTGCCCTCCACGCGCTTCCTGCCGGAGACCTGCACGGTGGCGGACTTGAGGCTGCTGTCGGGCGAGCTCACGTCGAAGCGGCAGCGGCCCGGAATCTTCACGGACAGCACGCCGTCGCCCTGGAGCTCCGGGCGGTCCGTGGGGACGTTGAGGGCGGCCCCCGCCTCCTGAACCCCCGTGGAGGAGAAGATGACGGAGCCCTCCACGCGGAAGGCCGCCAGGTGCTTCTCCTCCCGCGCGTTGGCCATGCGCCGCAGGATGGAGCCGCCGGGCAGCACGTAGGCGCCAGCGGCGAGGGAGGCGAGGACTGCGGATACGGCGATGAGACGCTTCACGGCTTCTCCGTCTTGACGACCTCGCGCAGGTACTCGAGGAGCCCTCCGCGCAGATCAGGGCGCTTCAGCGCATAGGCGATGTTCGCCTTGAGGTAACCCACCTTGTCGCCGGCGTCGTAGCGCTGGCCCTGGAACTTGTAGCCCAGCAGACCTTCGGTCTTCTGGAGCGTGGCCAGGCCGTCCGTGAGCTGGATTTCGCCGCCCACGCCCGTGGTCTGCTTCTCCAGGATGGGGAAGATGGACGGGGGCAGCACGTAGCGGCCAATCACCGCCAGGTTCGACGGCGCGGTGCCCTTCTTGGGCTTCTCCACCACGTGGTCGATCTGGATGACGCCGTTGCCCAGGTCCTTGCCGGCGGCGATGCCGTACATGTGCGTCTCGCTGTCGGGCACCTCCATCAGCGCGATGACGGCCTGCTGGTGCTGCTGGTAGACGCGCGCGAGCTGGCCGATGCCCGGATCCTCCGGCGAGTCGATCATGTCGTCGCCGAGGAGGACGCCGAAGGGCTCGTCGCCGATGACGCTCTTGGCGCACAGCACCGCGTGGCCCAGGCCGAGCGGCTCCTTCTGGCGCACGCTGATGATGCGGACCAGGTTCGCGATGGCGCGCAGCTTGTCCGCGTCCGCCGTCTTGCCGCGGGCGCGCATCGTGGTCTCCAGCTCGAAGGCGATGTCGAAGTGGTCCTCGATGGCGCCCTTGCCGCGGCCGTTGATGACGACGACGTCCTCGATGCCGGCGGCGACGGCCTCCTCCACGATGTACTGGAGGGTGGGTGTGTCGACGATGGGCAGCATCTCCTTCGGCACGGCCTTGGTGGCCGGGAGGAAACGGGTGCCCAGACCGGCGGCGGGGATGACGCACTTGCGGATGAGCTTCGCTGCCTTCGTGTCGGTGGAGGACATGGGGCGGGGAATCTATTGGTGGCCCAGAACCCCAGCAAGCCGGATAGATTCCCTGAAGCCATGCCGCTCCGTGCCATCATCGCCGTCCTGTCGTTGACGCTGTCCGTGCTCCCCTTCGCCTCCCAGGCCGCCACCCCCGAACGGGCCGAGGAGCTGCGCGACGTCGCGAATGCACGCTCCCTGGGCATGGGCAACGCCTACCGGGCCACGGGCCTGGGTGCGGATGCACTCCTGGGCAATCCGGCGGCGATGGCGCTGTTCCCGGCCTACCGCATCGAGGGCACGGGGGCATACGACCCTCGGAACAAGGAGGGGTACCTGGGCATCAGCCTGGCGGACTCCAGCAGCGGCCGGCTGGCGCTGGGCGTGGACTACCACTGGCTGTCGCTGGGGCGCGGCGGGGCGCGGACGAAGTCGAGCTTCAGCACGCTGGCCGCGGCGCTGCCGCTGGGGCAGTCGCTGCTCATCGGCCTGTCGGGGCACTACCTGCGGCTGAACGGGCAGTCGCGCTTCGCCAACTCCATCACGATGGACGCGGGCCTGCTGTTGCGGCTGAGCGAGCAGCTG
>JAFADT010000272.1 GCA_023424585.1 Pseudomonadota bacterium | reverse complement strand
TCTGTCGGGCCGTGCGTGGAGGCCCCCCATCCATAGGTCCGAGCTGAAATCATGTCCCTCACCCCTAAGAGGTATTGGCGGGACCGGCCGGGTAGGGCAGGCGTCTTGAGTCTACCCGACAGCACCGCCCGAGGCCCATGGGGCCCCGGACGGTGTGAGGCCCAGGTCACTGAATGATGGTGACGATCTGCGCCTGGCAGGTGGTGGGGTCGATGAACGAGTTCAGCGCATCGACAGTGCAGATGGCGCCGCCGTAGGTGCCGTAATAGACCGTCGCCGTGCAGGTCCCGGCGGAGTCCGCCACATCCACGCGCCAGACACACGTCTTCGCGGCGGCCGGGTTCGACGGGTCGACCGTCCAGTAGTACTGCTGGGAGAACGACGGGGCCGGCGTGGGGGCGCTGACCTGGAACCCGCCCACGCTGGAGGTGGGGACGGGGTAGGGGTTGAACACGCCGTTGAACGTGCCCGCCAGGACCTGGAGCCCCAGGGAGATGTTGACGCCGCTCTGGTTGGAGACGAGCAGGTTCTCCACGGCCGGGCCCACGGACGCCCCGCCCTTCACCTGGGCGATCTCGAACGCACCCTCACGGACGCTGACATATTCGTTGCGCGGGCTGAGGAAGTCGGGGAACCCCAGGTCGACCTGTCCGGCGAAGGCAACCGACGGCGCGAGAGACAACAGGGAGGCAGCCAGGAAACGCTTCACGTTCCTCGTCATGGACTTCTCCTGATTGGGATTGTTCGGGGATTGGCCGAAGCCAATGGCTTACTAACATCGTCCACGATTCAACCGCAAATCAAAACTAGAAATTCATGATGTTCCAGTAATTGCGGAGGATTTCGGCCCGGCCGTGTTGCACCTTGCGCTACGGGGTTTCCATGGGGTTTCCCATACACGCCACGGGTTCGGTTCGCCCCGCTCCTCCCAGAGGGAGACATGGCTGCCGCCCGCCTTGGGGATGCGCTGCCCCAGCTCTCCGTGGATGAAGGCACCGATGAGTGCCATCGCTCCACCGAGCAGCCACACCGCCAGGGTGAGCACCGGCGTGTGCACGCGCTGCGCGACGATGGCCGGGTTGAGGAGCAGGCCCGAGCCGATGATGCCGCCAATGACAAGCATCACCCCCGAGAACAGGCCCACACGTCGTGCGTAGCCATCACGGGCGGCGGCTTCAGCCTGGAGGGGGAGGGGCTCATGGAGCGCGGCGCAGCTCGGTTGGCATGTCCGCCCGGCGCCGGAGCGCACCCTCGGATTCCCGCGGTGGCCGCGCTTCAGGCGGGGACGAACTGGCCGTGGAACGTGGGCGGCAGGGCGTGCTCGAAGTGGCAGCGCGCCACGGGGCCCGCGTCCAGCCGTTCGGCGTCCAGCACGGCCACGTGGGTGGTGTCCGTCTTCGCGTCGAAGACCTGGGTGAGGATCCAGCCGTCGTCCTCGGCGCGCGAGTCGGGGCGGGGCACGAAGACGGGCTCGGAGGGGTACTGGCCCGCGTCCAGCGCGGCCCGCGTCACGCGGCCGGTGCCTACGTCCAGGCGCACCAGCGCGTCGTAGAGGCCGCGCCGGGCCTCCTGGGTGCCATGCGCGCCCAGGTAGACCGTCTGGTACGGCCGGCACGCCACGCTGGGGGCGACGCGGGGGAATTCACAGCTCAGGTCCATGAGCTGTTCGCTGCGGAACGTGCGCGCCTTCAGGTCGAGCGTGGCCCGGTGGAGCATGCCGTCGGCGTCCGTGGACGGGATGCCGTGCGCCAGCTCTCCCAGCCACTGGTTGGAGGCGAAGTCCGGGTAGCGGACGTAGTCCACCACCAGCGTGTCGCCGTCCTCGTAGGCGTTGGAGAAGTGCCAGTTGAAGAAGTTGTCCGCCGGGATGCGGATGGGGTGCGCCACGTCGTCGATGGGCACCACCAGCACCTCCGCCGCGTCGCTCGGGCGGAAGGAGACGTTGTGCGCGAACGCGCCGATGCGCAGCAGCATCTTCAAGACGTCGATGCGCATCCCCGGCAGGAAGAAGATGAGGTAGCGGTCCGTGGCCACGTAGTCGTGGACCATGGTCGCGCCGGGCAGCTTCACGGAGCCCATGTGTCGCGCCTTGCCGCCATCCGGCAGGGCGTACAGCTCCAGCGTGTTCACCCGGCCGTGGTGCTGGCCGAAGTTGTACGTGGTCCCGCGCGAGGCGACCCGGCGCGGGTGCGCGGAGAACGACTTCAGCACGACGCCGTCGAGGTTCGTCTCGCCCACCGTGGACAGGTCCTCCAGGGACAGCTCCACGGGGAGGTTCGGCTCGTGCAGCGCGTACAGCCGCCCGTTCCACGGCAGGAGCGCCGTGTTCGCGTTGTTCTTCTGCGGGTTGAGCAGCTTGTTCCGCAGCGGCACCGGCATGGCGTAGCTGCCGTAGAGCTGCCGGCCCGCCTTGCGCTCCGTGACCATGGTGCGCGAGTCCACGAGCCGGGCCGCGCCCTGGACGCCGTCCGGCCCGAAGCGCACGCCCATCACGCCGCCGTCACCGTCGAACCAGTGCTGGAGCGGCGTGCCGTGCACGTCGAACGTCCACGCGCCCAGCCGGAACAGCGTGCCGCGGAGCCCCTCGGGGAGGTGTCCCTCCACGCGGAGGGGTTGGAAGGCGTGCTGGCGGGAGATGTTGCGGAAGGCCCGCTTCCAGTCCGGAAGGGGAGGGGCGGCCGGCAGCGGCGTCGCGGTCGTCATGGGGAACCCGAGGGGGACGGAGGGCGCGAGGAATCAGGGCGTGGGCTGGGCGATGGCGGCCTGCTGTCCGCGCGCCTCGGCCTCGTCGCGGCGGATGCCCATGAGCGTCCACATGGCGCCGCTGAAGTCGATGCAGCCGAAGAACGTGACGATGGGATCGCACAGGCCCATGGCCGTGCAGATGATGAGCACCAGCACGATGAAGGTGCGCCCCATCACCGCCCAGACGAAGAACTGGCGCATGTCCAGGATGGCCGCCTGATGGGACATGAACGACATGGACACCAGCAGCGCGCCGGCCAGCCGCATGAAGAACAGGTTCCCGTCCGCCGCCCCGGGGGCGATGCCCATCACCTTGAGGAACAGCCCGGGCACCAGCAGCAGCGTGAAGGCGAGGGGGATCGTGTAATAGACCCAGATGTACATCGACCGTCCCGCGTGGCTCAGCGTGGACAGCTTGGGGAACACCTTCGGCGCGAACAGCATCATGGGGGGAGCTCCAGGCAGGGGGCGGGCGAGAGCCGGTGCCGGGAGCCTAGTGGAAGTCCCGGGCTCCGCGCACCGGGGGCCAGAACACCCCGGGGCGGGACTCGCACCGGCGGTGCGAACGGCAGCTCGGGCCACCGGGCGGAGATGAACCGTTGCGGGGAGAAGAATGGAAAGGGTTTGAGGTGGGACGCTTCTGGCAGGGGCAGGGCGTTCACGTGGCCTGAAAGTCGAACCCGCCCGGCGTGCACGGCCCGTCACCCGCGTTCGTCCTTGACCGTCGCTGCGTTCAGGACCCGGGAAGGGTCCTGGTTGGCGAGCGAGACGAGTTGGGCGATGTCCTCGAGATGGCCCGGCCGGGAGAGGAAGACGATGGCGCCCAGGAGCGGCTCGGTGGGGTTCACGACCTGGCGCAATCGCGCGAGCACCTCTTCGAGCTGGCCGGGCCCGAACTTCCGTTGGAGCTCCGCGATGCGGTCCGCGTGATTGAGGCCGTATTCGCGCGTGTTGCGTGGCATTCACCCACCTCCGGTATCGAGCGCCGTGTGGCATCCTCTCGCGCGGGAGGCTTCGACGGGCCATGAACATCTTGCTCCACCGACCGGGACCTCCGCTGGGTGACTTCATCTCCTGCATCTGGCTTTCGGAGGAGCGCCGCGAGTCGCCCTCCAGGGAGCGGGTGCTGCCCACGGGCGTGCTGAGCCTCGTGTTCAACCTGGGAGAGGACCGCTTCGACGTCTACGGGCCCGATGAGCGCGACCCGCTGGCGCCGCTCCCCGGCGCGCTCGTATCGGGCGCGCGGTCCGTCCCCTTCGCGATGGCGCTCCCCGCTCACGGAAGGGCCCTGGGCGTGCGGTTCAAGCCCGGCAGGGCGGTTCCCTTCCTGGGCGTGTCCGCTGGCGACCTCGAGGGCAAGCTGGTGCCCCTGGACGCCCTCTGGGGCGGCTTCGCCGCGCGGCTTCGCGAGCAGCTCCAAGAAGCGACGGAGGCGCATGCCCGCATCCGGTTGATCGAGGCGTTCCTCCTGACGCGTGCGAAGGATGCACGCCCTGCCCATCCCCGCCTGACCCTGGCCCTGGAGGCGTTCGAGGATCTCCAACTGCGAAGCGTCACCGAGGTGAATGCGCGCACGGGCCTCTCGCCGAAACGCCTCCTCGCGCTGTTCCGGGAAGAGGTGGGGATGGGGCCAAAGGCGTTCTGGCGGTTGAGGCGCTTCCGGACCGCGCTCCGGAGCCTCAAGCCGGGCGCTCCCATCCGGGGCGCCGAGCTGGCGCTCGAGCTTGGCTACTGCGACCAGGCCCACTTCAACCGGGACTTCCGGCACTTCACCGGGGTGAGCCCGGGCGAGTTCCTCGCGAGGGGACTCGCGCGCCCGAACCACCTCCCCCTGGCCGGGTAAAAAGATCCAAGACCGGGAGCCGCCAGCGGGCGCAGCTTGGCGCTCATGATGATGAACCCCGTTGCAACGACTGGCCTCCTCGTCGCCTCGATGCGCGCCGAGGAGTCGCTCCGCCCGGATCGCCTCTTCGAGGACCCCTACGCCGCGACCCTCTCCGGGGACGCGGGCCGCGCCGCGCTGGCCGACTATCGCGCCGCGGTGGGGCCCTCCATCCCCATCATCGAGGTCCGGACGCGCTACTTTGATGAGGTCTTGCTGCGCGCCTCCGCCGAGGGCGTGCGCCAGTACGTCATCCTCGCCGCGGGGATGGACGCGCGCGCCTATCGCCTTCCCTGGGCGGAAGGCGTGCGGCTCTTCGAGGTCGACCAGCCGGAGGTCATCGCTCGGAAGGAGCAACTGCTCCAGGGCGTGGCTCCCCGCTGTGCGCGGATTCCGGTCGCCGGGAACCTGGCCGGGGACTGGTCGCGGGGGCTCGCGGCGGGTGGACATGACGTGAACGTGCCCACCTGCTGGCTCGTCGAAGGGCTCTTGCAGTACCTGGCGCCGGAGCACGTCGAGGGCCTCTTCGCGCGCGTGGATGCCCTGTCCGCGCCCGGTTCGAGGCTCCTCTATGACGTCGTCGGGCGGACGCTCCTCGCCGCTCCCATGCTGGCGCCGGTGCTCCGGTACATGGACGCCTTGGGCGCGCCATGGGTCTTCGGCACGGATCACCCGGCGGCGCTCGTGGAGGGGCGCGGCTGGAGGGCCAACCCCAGTGACCCCGGGCGGCACGGCAGCGCATGGGGGCGCTGGCCGTTTCCACCCGCGCCCGCACGCGCGCCGGCCTTCCCCTTCGGCGCCCTGGTGGAGGCCGTGAAGGAAGGCTGACCGTCCCCCTGTTCAAATCACCACGCTGCGGTTCTGCGCGCCGGTGCAGCGGCGCGCCGCTCGTGGGGGGATCTGGACGAACGACGGGGGGCGGCGCGGTGCGGGGGTGGGCGGCCGGCGCTACGCTGCCCGGCATGGACTTCCCGCCCGAGGCAGACCTCTCCACCGACGAGCTCTTCGCCCGCACGCTCCAGGGGGACGAGGAGGACGAGGGCGCGTGGCGCGCCATCTGGCAGCTGCATCACCGCGGTGGCGAGGCCGTCTTCCAGCGGGCCGCCGCCTGGCTCCAATCGTCCTCGCCGAAGGAGCGGGGACGCGGCGCGAACGTCCTGTCCCAATTGGAGTTCCGGAGCCGGACCCCGGAGCGCGCTGCTCGTTTCACGGACGTTCTCCTGTTGGCGCTCGCGAAGGAGCAGGACGTCGCAGTGCTGGAGGCGATGGCCGCCGCGCTGGGGCATCTGGGAGATCCCCGCTCGGTGTCCGCGCTCCTGCCCCTGAAGGACCATCCGGATGCCCATGTCCGCTTCGGCGTCGTCATGGGGTTGTCGCGGTACCGGGATGCCCAGGCGCTCCAGGCGTTGATCCACCTCTCCCGTGACCCCGATGAGCTGGTGCGTGAGTGGGCGACGTTCACGCTCGGCAGCCAGGCCCGGGAGGTGGACACGCCGGAGCTGCGGGAGGCGCTGGTGGACCGGCTCTCCGAGTCCCACCCGAAGATTCGCGGAGAAGCGCTCCTGGGGCTGGCCCTGCGCAAGGACGCGCGCGTGTTGGAGCCCCTGCGGCGTGTGCTGGAGGGGCCGGAGGTCTCCACGCTGGACGTGGAGGCGGCCCAGGCGCTGGAGGATGTCTCACTGCTCCCGCTGCTCCAGAGGCACCGGGAGGCCTACGACGGCGAGGACCACGAGTTCCTCGCCGTCCTCTTCGAGGCCATCCACGCCCTGGAGTCCCTCTCGCGGTGAGGCGCTGTTGTCAGCTCTGGCAGGCCCTGCTCACGGCTGCCAATGTCTTGCGCAAGACAGACGTGCTCGGCTGAGCGCCCGTGTGGCTGGCGCTGTGACCTCCGCTGTCACAGCGCGCCCGCGAGTTGTGGCATGCCCCGCCACAGCCGCAGTGAAAGTCATTCCGGCATATAATAGAAATCCAAGGCTTGCGGCTATGGCATTGGCAGTGCAAGGCGATGGGGCGTTCCACCCCAACCCCGAGCATTCCATGACACGACAGTGGTTGAAGGCAGTCACCACCCTCGCAGTGGTCCTCCTCGCTTCTGGGCAGGCATGGGCGGAGGGCTCGCGCCTCCAGTCCTATCTCCCTCGTGTGGAGGCGCCGCGAGCCGCGACCAACTCCTGCCAGGATCCCAAGTCGGAGCTGGCGGAGGTGGCCGCGGCCGCCGGCTACCCCATCAACCCCGAGGAGACGGTGTTCGCGTCGAACGCGGACATCACGACGGTGGCGAGCAGCATCGCCGGCTTCGAGTCCGTGCCCGCGAGCGGCTTCATCAAGGGTGTGGACATGGGCTTCATGTACCTGGATGCGCCGGGCTCGGGCATTCCGGCCGGCTACTACCGGCTGAACACCCAGGCCGCCGCCGAGGACATCCACGAGGGCGAATACGGTGGCACCGTGCGCCTCATCGACCTGAACGGCAACGTCGCCGGTGAGCTCTCCGCGCGCATCCAGACGTTCAGCCTGGAGGTGCCCAAGGAGCCGCCGTTCCCGCGCACGACCGTGAGCGCGATGATGGTGCCGTACTCGGGGCCACGCTGGCACTACACGCGGACCACCTACGTCTACTACTGCCCCAACGGCTCCATCATCATCTTCGACGTCATCTCGGTGGGTTACTACTGAGCGCGGGCTCACCCCGTCTCGCATTGCCGCCCCAGGTGACGGTCATCCCGTCCGCCTGGGGCGGCGGCACCGGCGCATCACTTCTCCAGGTCGCCGACGATCTTCTGGAAGGGCGACGGCTGGCCGGACAGCTTCTGGAAGAAGTTCCGGGCGTCGGTGCCCTCGTCGTAGTTCTTGAAGGCGATGTCGTTGCTGTTCTGCCCGTCGGGCTTCAGGCCCGAGTAGTCCTGCCGGGACGGCAGGCCGTGCTCGGCGCGGATGGCGTTCTCGGACGGGGCCCAGTTGTTCTTCGTGTGCGGCGTGGGGCGCAGGCCGATGGTCTCGAACTCCTCCGAGAGGCGGAGGCGGTCGTCGACGGTCTCCTTCATGTTGGCCGAGTGCGACGGGTACTGGTTGAAGACCGCCGCGTCGCTGTGCTTGCTGGCGGCCAGGGGGCTCACCTGGAGGCCATTGGACGCGCGCCAGGCGTGGACCGACTCGTGGCCCAGGCTGTTGAAGCGCGGGCCGGAGGCGGTCTCGTCGTACTTGACGTCGCTGGCCGTGCCGGCGCCGGGCTGGCCGTCGTAGCGGTACGCCGGGCGGGTGGACGACAGGCTGCCGTCGTTGCGGGGCACATGCGAGTTGGGCATCGCCGAGTTGCGGCCCGAGTAGATGTCCATCGCCGTCAGCGGGTTGCGCTGCGTGCCCGTGGCGCCGGGGTTCACGGCCTGGGTGCGGCCGTTGAGCTCGGTCAGCATCTGGTTGCCGACGGGCTGGCTCGTCAGGCGGTTGGTGGAGTTGCGCACGTCCTGCGTGAAGTCCGCGAACTGCGCGCCGGACTGGCCGCTGTCACGGCGCGTCCGGATGCCCTGGAGCTTGGGGTCCACCACGCCGTAGTCGGCGGGCTTGAGGTTGTTCTTGCCCGCCTGGAGCTGCTCGGGCGTGGCCACGGGCTTCGGCTTCGCGGTCTCGGGCTTCGCCGGCAGGCTGTTGCTGCGGGGGCGGGGGGTGGTGAGGCTGGGGCCGGACGAGAAGGAAGGCTTGGAGAAGGAAGAGGAGCGCAGCTTCATGGGAGGGCCTCGAAAGTGGAGTGCAGCGACGGACCCTCCCTATTGCACCCCGCGTGCCCACCGTTTCGCGGCCCTGGGGCTCGCAAGCCTTCCCTGATTTCAAAGGGTTACGTCGAAGTGGGAGGCCCTGCTGGAGGCGGCCCTGGTGACTGGAGTCGGGGGGCTGATGGCTGGAGACATCAGGCGCCGCCCCGGGTCCGACGACCGTGGCGCGCGCTACTTCCGCGCCTCGTCGGCCTCCTCGTACATCCTGGCCAGCACCTCGGCGGCCCTGGTCGGGTTGTCCTCGATGTGGGCATACATTCCCTGGAGCGCTTCAATCAGGGAGTGGCGATCCGGGGTGAACGCCCCTCCCAGGAACCAGGAGCTGTCGTTCAGGTACTTGTCCAGCCAGTGCATGGCCACGCAGTAGCCGACGAACTCCTTGTCCTCGCTGCTCAAGTCGAGCGCTTCGCACAGGTTCATCACCTTCATGATGGTCGCGGAGGCCCCGAACATCGTCGTCGGCGCGTAGTACGTGTCCCCCTGGTACTGGATGACCGCGTGCCTGTCCCACGGGTTGATCCGCGCGAAGAGGGCCTTCAGGAAGTTCATGATGGCGGGGGTGCCGGGGCTCAGGAAGAGCTGCCCCATCTTCCACGTGAGCCGGGAGGTCTCGGCGACCGTGCCGGACTTCATTCGCGGCTCCGGCTTCTCCTTCCGCTTCAGCCGGGCCTTGACCTCGCCCTTGTACGCGTCCGCGCAGATGATGAAGGTGCCGCCCAGCGTGCAGATGGCCTGGTTGGTCCAGCCCTTGTAGCCCCCGGAGACCTTGTTCAGCAGCGCGAGGGCTGTCTTGGGCGTATGGGACTTCGCGTGGTTGGGGTCGAGCACCGCCAGCGTCCCGCTGTAGGGGTTGATCGAACTGCCCGGAAGCGCCTTGTCGCTCAGCTCAGCGAGTGCTTCCGCGGCGCGGGTCAGGGAGCCGGAGGCCTTCTCCATGACCTTCTGGAGCCGCGTATCCAGCGCGATCCGGTCCCAGGTCCACTTGCGGATGACGTGCTTGGACGTGCCCCACCAGGGAACGACGTCCCACTGGTCGCGCATGTGATGGGTGTCGACATCGGTCCTGAGCCGCAGCGCCCGCGACTCCTCCTGGGTCAGCCTCCCGTGATGGCCGCGGTAGCGGATGGAATAGGCATTGCCGAGGAAGAACATCACCAGCAGCACGAGGCCGGTCGAGCCGCCAAGGCCCCAAAGCCAGGACATGACAATCAAGAGGAAGAACTTCCACATCGGACTTCTCCCTGGATGGGGACGGGTTCGGTCGAACCGGGATTGTCCAGAAGAATACGAAATTTACAGCTACGCCGTCAAAGCGGCCGGGAGGTGGGCGGCGCGTCGAGGACGTCGGTGATGCGCAGGTGGCGGGGCTGGGCCCGCACCCGCTCGAACCAGGCGCGGATGGCGGGATGGCGGCCCAGGTCGAACCGGCCTTCTTCCGCCACGTGCGTGTACGCATACAGCGCGATGTCCGCGAGGCTGTAGCGCTCGCCCGCGAAGAAGGGCCGCTTGCGCAGCTCGCCCTCCATGACGTCGAGCGCGGCGTAGCCCTTCTGGATGCGCTCCTCCAGCTCCTTCTCCTTGCCGGAGGGGACGCCGAAGAAGGTGAGCCACGCCCGAGCCACGGCGATGTAGGGCTCGTGGCTGTACTGCTCGAAGAACATCCACTGGAGCATCCGCGCCCGCTCCAGCCGGTCGGCGGGGATGAACGGCGTGCCCTCGGCGAAATACCAGAGGATGGCGTTGGACTCGGCGAGGAAGACACCGGGCTCCAGCTCCACGGTGGGGATCCGGGCAATGGGGTTCATCGCCTTGAACTCCGGCGTGCGCGTCTCTCCCGCGGAGAGGTCCAGCTCCCGCGTCTCGAACGGAATCGCGAGCTGATGCAGCAGCAGGCGGACCTTGTAGCAATTCCCGGAGGGGTTGAACTGGTGGAGCTTGAGCATGGGCGCGGAGTCTATGCCCGGGAGGGCCGTCGCGCTGAAGCGGAGGGGAGGGTGACGCCACCCGCTTCGCCACCCGCCCTCTTCAATCAATGACTAGCAGAGGCCGCCCCAGCGGACGTAGCCGTAGCCGCCAGTGCAGGTATAGGGCGGGGAGCAATAGAGCTGGCCTCGGACCCAGTTCTCGCCGTTCGATGAGAACACCGAGCTGTCGGTGTTGAAGTGGTTGCCGTACTTCAGCACGAACACGAGCGAGGAGGACGTGCTGGGCTGGCTGTAGATGCCAAGCTCGCTCCAACAGACCGTGTAGACAGACTCCTGGTGGAAGCGAGGTTGTTCGGGGAGGGGTTGCTGTTCGGAGTCCGTGGAGACCTCCTGCTGGGCTTCGACACCACAGCCCGTGCAGAGCAGCGCGACACCGCCAGCCAGGCCGACAATCATTCGCAGGTTCTTCAGCATGTGTTGTTCTCTCCGTGAGGGATGGCGCCGCGCATCGTCCCCCTAAAGAAGAAGCCCAGCAATCCGGTGGAGATTGCTGGGCTCTTGAATGACTCGGTCCCTCTTGTTTCTACGGTTGAGCTTGGAGCGGCTTCAACAGCCCTGCTCGGTCCAGCAACTCTCGCACCCGCTCGGCCAGCGCGACGTGCTTCGGATTGCTCACAGTGAAGCGCTCGGGGGTAAGGACGATCAGCGTGCCCTTGTCTTCTACCTGCTCGATGGCCACAGGGGCAGGTAGTGGGGGGACCGTGCCGATGCGGCGCGAGAGGTAAGTGATCCATCCCAGGGAGAAGGGCGTCGTGTCGGACTCCCGTTGTTGTCGCTCGTATGCGCTCGACGTGGCGAACGCCCAGTCTGGTTCCCATGAACGCACCATGATGCGAACTACTTTAGTTAGCACCGACACGGTGAGCACCCTGTCCGCATTGGAGCCACGCCACGGCATGGTCAATACACAATGGTTGGGAACTGCATCCGAGTTCATGCCGCCATTGACGCGCATCGTTGCGCAATCTCCAGTGGCCCCTCCATTGTCGAACGAAAAGCGAAAGCCCAGTTCCTCGATAGCTGGCCCTCCAGGCTCACGGTTAACACCGCGCCGGAACAACTCGGTGAGGGTTGGCACATCGGGAGGCATCAGGGGCGCGCGCGCGTCCTTGCGTGACTTGGAGGGTTTGTACCAATGCGCGAGAAAAGGGTCGCACGCTGCCAGGAGGTTGAGAAAGGCCGCTGTGCGATGAGCGCAAGCCTCGGGCGACTCCTTGCGCGCGCCCCAATAGGCACCCGCGTAGTAGGTCTCAGGATAATTCTCCGGTGCGGGAGTGATGGTCACTGGTAGATATCCTCAGAGTGCAGGCGTGTGCACGACTTCAATTCCCCTGATCTTCGCTTCATTGAGCAACAGGCGAATGGCATCCGCGGCGCGCATCTCCGCAACATGCCACTGGATGGGGGTGCCCGTACTCCGAACGCGACTGAGCTGCCTTTGAGCTTGGTCGATGAGTCCCTGATCACCCGAGTGGCGAAACCACTCCTTGGGCTCCAGTCCCTCGAAGAACTTCGCATAGCCTGGCCCTTTGGCCTCCAGCAGCACCCCATCCTTGAACCCATCGAACTTCACGCCTCCGCTGTTGGGGCCCACGCCACCGACCCAGTACGCCTCATCCGCCGAATGCCCGGTGATTTGCTCCTGGTAGCGCCGGGCACGCGCGGACATCGATTCGTTCGCGGGCCCCCACTGCCCAGGCCCCTGGGCAGGCGCTCCTCCCTTCGAGGCGGCGTTGGCCCGCTGAAGGATGATGGCCGCCCCGGGCCCGCCGCTCAACACCGATGCCGCGCGCCCTGCTGGCACCGCGACGCGCTCCAACGCCAGCACGCCCTCCGCTGACAGTGAGAGCACCGGCACCGTGGCCTCCGCCCCCACCGCCAGTCCCTTCAGGGTCCGCGTCGTCGTCGAGGCCGTGCCCCAGGTGGCGAACACGCTTGTTGCCAGCCGCGCCACCTCACGAATCTGCTCGCCCTGCGTCATGAACTGGAAGCGCTCCCAGTACGCGGGCGACGAGGCGATGAGGGCCGCGACTCCAGCCGGCAGGTTGCGCAGCCCCGCGATGCTGTCCACGGGGCGGGACAGGAGTTGTCCCAGTGCGTGGTACAGCTCCACGAAGGCGTCCTCGGCCCCGT
>JAFADT010000255.1 GCA_023424585.1 Pseudomonadota bacterium | reverse complement strand
AGCCATCCCCGAGCCGGATGCGCAGGCTGCCGTCCAGGATGTCGCTACCGCGACCACGCTTCTGCGAGAGGCCCGCGCGCGGATCCGAGAGGGCTCGATGCGCTTGGCGCGCACGAGGACGCTGGCGGGAGACCTCGTGAAGTCTGGCGATAAGGCTGGGGCGCGGAAGCTGCTGGAGGACCTACTCGCCGTGGAGGTGGTGCCTCTCTACCGCGCGCAGGCGGAGATGGAGTTGGAGGACCTGGACTGACGGGCGCTCACGCGCACCGGCGGCACCGCACCAGCCACTCCTTCCGGAAGCGCCCCCCGCGCTGAAGCTCCTTCAGCACGAGGGAGCCCTCGCGCGGGGGCACCTGGACGCCGCACCGGCAGCGCCCGGCGCGGAGGTTGGGGCGCCGGCCCTGCTCCTCGCCGGCGCACTCCAGGTGCCGCGTGCCGGTGGCGGCGGAGTACTCCACGTACTCGCCCTTGAGGATGCGCCCACCGCACCCGGCGGCCGTGCACGAGCCCGCCTTCGCCGCGACGATGGTGGGCACGGCTACGCGCCCCACGCCGACGGGCGGCGGGACTCCACCGCAGGGAGTCCCAGGCCGAGCTGGGCGCCCTGCCCCACCGGGCGTGGCCGCGCGTCCCGAGGCGCGGCCGCGCGGCGCTGGCGCAGCTTCCCGGTGGCGCGCGCGTGCAACTCCGGCCCGAGCCCCTTGGCGTCCATCGCCTCGCGCATCCGCTTCAGCGCCTGCCGGTGGAGCCGCAGCACCTCGTCCTCCGACAGGCGCAGCTCCTGGGCCACGGTCCGCGCCGCGGGCTCCGCACCCGGGGCCCGCTCGTAGCCCACCAGCTTCTGCGCCACGACACGCTGCAGGCGGGGCAGCTGGTGCAACGCGGTGAGGGCCGCCTCGCGCTCGGCCAGCTGCCGGTGGCGTGCGGCCGTCGTGTCCACCAGCCCCAGCCGCGTCTCCACAGTGCCCGCGCGCCCCTCCTCTCCGGCAAGCAGGTGCTCCAGGGAGACGGTGGAGATGGAGCCCTCGCCCAGTGTCAGGATGGAGGCCTCGTCCAGGCCCTGGGTACGCAGCGCGGTGGACACCGGCACGCCCTCCTTCCGCGCCGCCTTCTTCGCGCGCCGCAGCCGCTTCAGCGCGTGGTCGGTGACGTAGACGGCGTTGCGCTCCCCCGCCGCGTAGCGCTCCATGGCCTGCCGCGCGAGACGCAGCACGTAGGCCGGGTAGAGGCAGCGTCCGGGCTCGCGGCCCGGGGTGAAGCGGCGCCAGGCCCTGTACGTGGCCAGCTGCCCCTCCTGCTCCAGGTCCTCCGCGGGCACCTTCCAGCGGCGGGCGACGGAGCTGGCCGCGCGCACCAGGTGCGGCCGAACCAGCACCGCGAGGCGCCCCTCCGCGCGCGACTGCTCCGCGCAGCCGTCGGGCAGCTTGCGCAGCAGGTGCAGCAGCGCTTCCATTTCGTCGTCAGGGGTGGGTGCCGGCGGCGGGCCGGGCGGGAGCGTCGGGAGGCGGGCAGCAGCAAGACGAAGGGCACAGGCGGGCATCATGGACTCCAGCCCATGCGCACGCGCGCAGGGGCGGTATACTGGCGTCCCCGGTGGTGCTCCCTCTGCGCTCCTGGCCTGTGCGGGCTCGACCGTCTTCCCCGGTCGGGCCCGTCGTCTTTTCAGCTACCACGCCTACCCGACAGCGCCACCCGCCCGGCCCCGCCTCACCGCGGGCGTCGCCAGGCCCTCCAACCGCTTCCGGGGTGTCTTCCCCTTGGCCTTCGCCGCGCGGTTCCGGTTCCGCGTGGCCCGCGCCTTCGCGGCCCTCTCCGCCCGGGCCAACCGGTGGGCGGCGGCCTCCTCCGGCGTGGCGTGCCGCGCGGCCGTGGCCACGAGCTCTACACGGGGCGCCTTCGCGTCGTCCGCGCGCTCCGCGTGGATGGCCACCACCTGCTCGTCATCCAGCCAGGCCAGCCCGTTGAGGGCGTCCCCGAGGACCTTCAGCGTGTTGTCCAGGTCGCCCACCCGGCGCGGCCGGTACGCGGTGAGGGAGAGGCGCACGGGCCCCACCAACGGCTGGGTGCTGGTGGCCGCCACCTGCCGGGCGACGTTCGCCTTGTAGGCCAGGGCCTCACCAGAGGGCACCAGCCCGCGCCCCCGGGCGGGCACCCAGTACGTGTTCGCGCTGGGCGGGTAAGGCAGCACCAGCCGCACCTCACAGGGCGTCGCGTCGCTGCCGCTCACTCATCACCTGCCAAGCTGTCCATGCCTAGCAGAAGGGGCGGCCACCTCTAACCGGACGACGCCACCTGCGGTACCCTCCAGAGCGGGAGGCTTACATGACGCGTCGAATCCTGCTCGCGCTAGTCCTAACCGCGCACAGCGCGATGGCAGCAGACAAAAAATACAAAAACAACCAGCTGCCCCATTTCGTCAGTATTCCATCGGAAACAGAGAACGCATGGCTTACGATGTCCTGTCGCGGCGACCCGCCCTACTCAAAAGTGAACTGCCATTTCACCCAAGTCCGAGTACACAAAGAGTCCGACGAAGCTGCGGCTTCCAAAACAGCAAAGGCCATTGCCGAGGCCGAACCAGAGGGTGGATGGGCCTCGGTCCGAAATAAGCTATGCGCCTCACTAAAAAGCGACTTCAAGGTCGGCCAAGACAACAGGACAATGGCTTTTGGTTCGCCGGAACGAAATGCAGCACTGCTTCGCGAAACCAAGCTATTCGCTTCGTTCTGCCAGTGCACGACAGACTCATGCACAAAGGAGGGGTTCTCAAACCTGATGCTCGACGAAGCTCGTCGGTGCAAAATCACCACGGCCCAGTTCGAGCTGACAATGCATCGCATCAACGAAACAACCTGGGCAACAAAGACTGCCGCAGGAGGGATGTGCGGTATCTCAACTTCATATGAAATCAAGAGCGAAGACGAAAATCTTCTACTTTGGACATACACTCAGAAACGACTGGGAGTTAAAGTAAAGAGTGATTTCTGTAACGGATTCGCAGAAAGCATCGACATTCCCAACATCTACAGGTGGGACGCGCGCAGCCAAGTAGCAATGGACTGCGCTGTCCTTGACGCATCGACTCTCTAGATGAACAGTACCTCCAGCCGGACTGCGTGCCCTCCCCAGAGGAGACTAGGCAGCACATTCAACAGCGCTGTGCCTCGCCTCCAGGCGGCGGGCGGCGGCCTCGCAGTAGCGCTCCTCGAGCTACACGCCTACGGCGCGCAGCCCGAGCTGCTGCGCGGCCACCAGCGTCGCGCCGCTGCCGGCGAACGGGTCCAGGACGAAGCCGCCCTTCGGGCACGCGCGCTCGAGCAGGTAGGCCAGCAGGTTGACGGGCTTCTCCGTGGGGTGCGCCCGCGCCGGCACCGGCGGGAAGCCAGAGAGGACCGCCCCATGCCGCTTTCCAGCCAAGGCACGCCGCCTCGGCCCAGCCCCGTGCAGCACCACCTCGTAGTCCGGCGCGAAGCTGGCGGCGCAGTCGCCCATGCCGCCCCGCGCCTTCCACCACATCAACGCGCCCTTGAGCTCCAGGTGCGCCGAGGCCGCGTCGAAGAAGTCTGGCCACGACTCCCAGTGGCAGAAGACGAAGGCGTGCAGGTCCGGCTTCAGCGCGGGCCCGGCGGCGGTGAGTGCTTGGCGGAAGACGCGCATGCCCTGGCGGGAGCCATCCGCGCGGATGGCCGCGCCGCCCCTCCCCTTGGCCTCGTAGGCCATGCCGTAGGGCGGGTCGGTGAGCAGCACATCCACGGATTCGGACGGGAGTCCGGGGAGAACGTCGCGGCAGTCGGCGTGGAACAGGGTGATGGTGTCGGTCTGGAAGTAGGGCTTCACTCTGGGGGCCTCGTCGGGGATGTAGCGCGGGGGTCGCACCACGCGCGCGCGTGATGCACGGGCGATGCCGCGCGTTCGTCCGACGAAACTTCAACCGGAGAGAAACTTGCCCGCCAGGTATTCACGTGAGTCCATCCAGTCAGCCCGGGCACCCCCTGACGGCAACTGGAGACACCGTGATCGACTTTGAAAGAGCGAATCGGGACGCCGCCGACTACTCAAACGACCTGAGGCCTGCTCAGCTTCGGGTCTCAGCGCTGGTCAAAGACCTGCTGCCGGCTGAAGCGAACGATGAATTGGAACGGCGAGAATCCGTCCAAGCTCAAGCGGCAGCCGAGAACCTGCTTGAGGCGGTGGTCGCAGCTGTCGGCAACGAAGGACCGTTCGTTGCGCAGTCCATAACTTCCGTTTCGATCAGTGCTTCACTATCCAAACTAGGTGCAGAGGCTACGCGCGCATCATTGCAGTACGACATCCTCCGCAAGTCATTTAGCGTGCAAAAACAATCTGCGAACGGTACCTGGTCGAAGGTATCGGGCGTCGACTATTCGCCAGCGCATGGTGCCTTTGTTGGCAAGGCTGATGCGGAGGGCTCTACCAGCCTGAAGGCGCAGGCTGTCGTGCGCTTGGTCCAGGCGCTGTGGGATGCGCTCAAAGGTCCTGGATCCAGAAAGGGAATGGCTTCACCGTTGATTCCAACGATGAAGCCACTCGGATGATTCACCAGCCGAACGTCCACCGCACGCCCGCGCCGGCCATCCTCTCGCGTGCGTTGGCCTCGGCGAAGGCGAAGAGGCCGAGGTTGTTCCGGAGCCGCGCCCCGCCCTCCAGGCGCGCGTAGGCGCCCGTGAGGGAGGACACGCCCGCCTGGGCCTCCAGGTAGCCGGACTTCACCGGCACGTCGCTCAGCACCCGCGACAGCCCCGCGGCGACAGCTACCCCGTCGGAGGTATTCCCCC
>JAFADT010000143.1 GCA_023424585.1 Pseudomonadota bacterium | reverse complement strand
CCCCACGGCTGGGCGGACGGCGCGGCCTCCGCGTGGGACGCGCAACGGGGGGAGGGGGGCCTGCTCCACCTGCCCGGCTGGGTGCGCGACGACGGCGAGGGCGCCGCGCCCGTCGCCACCGGCCCGGCGCTGCGGGGACTGGAGGCGGACTTCGTCGCCAGCCCCCTTCCGGATGCGCCCGAGCGCTGGCGGCTCAGCGGCCGGCGCCAGGCCCCCGGGTGAGGGCCCGCGGGCCGCTCACGGCTTGATGCCGTGCCTGCGCAGCAGCCGGTAGAAGTGCACGCGGTCCATGCCCGCGGTGACGGCGGCCTGGGCCACCTTGCCCTGGTGCTTCTCCAGCAGCGCCCGCAGGTAGCGCCGCTCGAAGTCGTCCACCACGCGCCGGCGCTGCTCCGCGTACGGCCGCGACAGGTCCAGCTCCAGCGGGCTGCCCTCCGGGCGCGAGTCCTCCTCCGCCAGGGGCAGCGCGTCCTCGAACACGAGGCAGCGCTCCAGGTGGTTGCGCAGCTCCCGCACGTTGCCCGGCCACGCCGCGTGCCGCAGGCGCGACAGGAACTCCGGCGTGCGCAGCGCGCCCGTGCGCTCCGGGTCCGCGCCCAGCGACTCCAGGATGCCCGACACCAGCAGGGGCAGGTCCTCCGGCCGCTGGCGCAGCGACGGCATGGCGATTCGCAGCACCGCGAGCCGGAAGAACAGGTCGGAGCGGAAGCGGCCCGCGTTCACCTCCGCGCGCAGGTCGCGGTGCGTGGCCGCGATGAGCCGCACGTCCACCGGCTGGTACGTGTTGCTGCCCACCCGGCGGATCTCCCGGTTCTCCAGCACGCGCAGCAGCTTGGGCTGAAGCTCCGGGGGCAGCTCGCCAATCTCGTCCAGGAAGACGGTGCCGCCGTCGGCCTCCTCGAAGACGCCCGCGCGCCGGCTCACCGCGCCGGTGAACGAGCCCTTCTCGTGGCCGAACAGCTCGCTCTCCAGGATGTGCGCGGGGATGGCGCCGCAGTCCACCACCAGGAACGCCGCGTCCCGGCGCCGGCTGGCCTGGTGGATGGCGAGCGCCGCCTGGCTCTTGCCCGTGCCCGTCTCCCCCTCCAGCAGCACCGTGACGTCGCGCGCGGAGGCCCGCTCCATCATCGCGAAGCAGCCGCGCATGGCCACGGACGTGCCCACCAGCGTGCCGAAGCGCGTCAGGTCCGACAGCGGCAGCCGGTTGCTCTCCGCGCTGAAGTCGAACCGCAGCACCACGCGGCCCAGCCTGAGGAGGCTGCCGCTGCGCAGGATGCCCTCCACCACCTGCACGCCGTCCACGATGACGCCGTTGAGGCTGTCCAGGTCCTTCACCTGCGGGCCCTTGGGCCCGATCCTCACCTCGCAGTGGAAGCGCGACACGGTGGAGTCCTCCACCGCGAAGTCGTTGAGCGGGTGCGAGCCCACCGAGCAGGTGTCCGCCGTGGACTCCCACATCGTGCCCGCGCCCGGGCCCTCCACCACGGACAGGCGGAAGCGGCGCACCGTGGGCAGGTCCCCCGGGCGGCGGGCCTGCTCATACGGCAGCGTCACGTGGAGCGCGGCCTCCTGCGCCTCTTCATCCGAGCGGGCGGCCTTGTCCTTCGACTCCCCGGGGGCCCCGTCGACGCGGGTTCGATCCGACACAGACATGCAACGCAAACTACCACGTCCAGGCCATGCGGGGCGGGCCCGCCGGGTGTCCGCCAGGCCACAGACGCGGCACGCGCGTCAGCTGAGCGTCACGTCCAGGAACATCATCAGCACGAAGCCCACCATCAGCCCGGCGGTGGCCTCCTTCGCGTACTCCTGGCGGTGGCTCTCCGGGATCATCTCGTCGCTGACGACGTACAGCATGGAGCCGCCCGCGAACGCGAGCGCCCACGGCAGCACGCCCGCCGCGAACGACGTGGCGAAGAAGCCCACCAGCGCGGCCACCCCCTCCACCAGCCCCGTGTAGAGCGCCACCAGCACCGCCTGCTTGCGGCTGTACGACACGCCCATCAGCGCCAGCGCGACGACGAAGCCCTCCGGGATGTCCTGCAGCCCGATGCCCACGAGGATGGGCACGGCGATGGTCATGGAGCGGCTGCCCACGCCCGTGCCCACCGCCAGGCCCTCCGGGAAGTTGTGCAGCGCGATGGCCAGCACGAACAGCCAGATGCGCTTGAGGTTCACCGCCTCCGCGTTGCCCTCCTGGCCCTTGATGAAGTGCTCGTGGGGGATGAAGCGGTTGCACAGGTGCAGGAACAGGCCGCCCACCAGCATGCTCCCCCCCACCACCAGTGCGGGGACGAAGCGAGACGTGGAGCGCGCCTCCGCCAGGTGGATGGCGGGCACGACGAGCGAGAAGGCCGTGGCCGCGAGCATCACGCCCGCGCTGAAGCCCATCAGCACGTCCTTGGAGCGCTGGGAGATGCCGCCGGTGGCCAGGGCGGGCACCGCGCCCAGGCTGGTGGAGAGGACGGTGACGGCGCTGCCAACGAGCGCCAGGGCGAGGGTGGACGAGCCGAAACCGCTGTCGGACATGGCCCTCCCAACCTGTCGCACTCCCCGCCGCAGGGCCACCTTTTCAGCAAGGTCGGGCGCTTGGGGGCCCGCCATGGAACAGGGGGCGCCCGTTTCCGGGCCGGATGACGCAACTGGCGGCGAACCTTCGCGACAATCTGGAATGTCGGCGTTCGGCCGACCCTGGCGCCCCGTCGCCAGGACCTGGCCGGGTGTCCCCGTCACCTGGGAGAAGCGACATGACCACGATTGGAAAGCCCGGCTCGCGCCCCGCGTCCCCCTTGTCCTCGCAGCCGGCGCAGACGCCCGCCGCGTCCGCGAAGCCCAGCGCGGTGAAGGCCGCCGTCGCGCAGCGGATGACGGACGGCTTCGACGCGGGCCCCCGCACGGGCGGTGCGCGTCCCCAGGCGCTGACGGAGGTGCGCACCACCGAGACGGCGCTGAAGAAGGACAAGGACGGCGGTGGCCTCCTGGGGGGGATCGGCTCGGCCATCGGCAAGATCGCCGGGGGCGTGGCGAAGGCGCTCGCGCCGCAGGTGAGCACGAACGCGGACGGGCGCACGGTGGTGGACCTGGGGGCGGGGAACAACACGGCGACGGTGTCGCAGGGGAAGGACGGCGGGCTGACCATCAAGTCCGGCAGCGACACGGTGACGCTGACGGCGGAGCAGGCCCAGGGCGCCATCATCAACGGCGGCGACGGGAATGACTCCATCACCGTGGACGCGAGCGTCACGCAGGACCTCACGCTGGACGGGGGCGCGGGCGACGACAAGCTCGTGGGCGGCAAGGGCAACGACACGCTCATCGGCGGCGCGGGCAACGACACGATTCTTGGCGGCGAAGGCAACGACACGCTGAAGGGGCAGGACGGCGACGACTACCTGGAGGGAGGCGCGGGCGATGACCGCATCCAGGGCGGGGAGGGTCGCGACGTGCTCTACGGCCTGGACGGCAACGACACGCTGTCGGGGGGCAAGGGCCGGGACTACATCGACGGCGGGGCGGGCGACGACCGGGCCTTCGGTGGCGAAGGAGATGACCAGGTCATCGGCGGCCGGGGCAACGACACGCTGTCGGGTGGCGCGGGCAACGACGCGGTGGCGGGCGGCGCGGGCGAGGACAAGGTCCGGGGCGGCGCGGGCACGGACAAGCTCTACGTGGAGGAGAACGAGACC
>JAFADT010000098.1 GCA_023424585.1 Pseudomonadota bacterium | reverse complement strand
GGCCCGCGAAGAGGTTCACCGAGTCGTCGTCGAAGGTGACGCCGTTGTACTCGAAGCCCGCCGTGCCGCGCTGACCGCCGTGCCGCCCGATGATGCGGTACTTCTGCGAGACGCGGACCACCTGGCGCACGCCGGGCAGCTGCTGGAAGGGCTCCAGCGGCACCTGCGCGGTGGAGCCCAGCAGGTACAGCTCCGTGATGGTGGACTCGGCCCCCTGGACCACGTGGGCACGCGGGGTGACGCCCTCGTACTGCGAAGCGAGCTGGAGGACGGCGTTCACGACGGATTCGGGGGAATCCGGTTCGAGCATCACGATCATGCGAGGGGTTCTCCTGGTGGGGGGGCCGCTTCGGCATTCAACACCGGCACCCCGCCCTTTCCCTCCGCATTCGTCTGGAAATGGACGCGGGCCGCCTCAGGAGGAGGCGGGGCGCAGCCGGGTCGCCAGCTGGGTGTAGTGCTCCCGCTGGGCAGGGTCGCCCAGGTGCTCCCAGACGTCCGCCAGGGCCTTGGCCGCCCCCACGTAGGCCGGCGACAGCTCCAGCGCCAGCTCGAAGACCTGGCGGGCCAGCCGGTAGCGGGCCTTGTCCGGCCGCCGGCCCTGGGTCAGCAGCGCGTTCCCCAGGTGGTAGACCTCGACGGCGGCGGCCTCGCGGTAGCCGGAGGTGGGGTTGAGCTGGATGGCCCGGTTCATCAGGAGCGAAGCGGCCTCCGGCTCGCCCAGCTCCAGCTGACAGAGCGCGGCCTCGCGGTGGGGGTCCGCGGCGGAGGGGTCCAGCTCGATGGCGCGCTGGAAGCCCTCCAGGGCCTCGTCGAGGCGCCCCAGCTGCTTGAGGGCGGAGGCCTTCGCGGTGAGCGCGGGGAAGTGGCGCGGATCCACGGCGAGGACCTGGTTGAACGACTGGACGGCGGCCTCGTGGTTGCCAGCCATGGAACGGTGGACGCCCTCGTTGAACGCCGCCAACAGCAACGACCTGGACATCTTCAGTTCCCCCAGGGGGCAAGGTTCGCATCAGGGCCGCGCGCTTCCACACGGCCCGAAGGCGCAAGCCTGTCACCGGGGGCCAGCGCGTCGCAAAGGCGGCCCCCCTTCCCGGCTGATGGCACCCATCGCGTTCCGCTGATGACGCGGGCCGCCTCCCAGCCGACAGCCGGTTCCGCCGTCCGGAACTCACCACTGTCCCCGGCGCCCCCTCCTGGGCTAGGTCGCCGGGACTCCACGGCGGGCTGCGCCCCGAGGTCATCATGCTGGTGTTCGAGATCGTCATCGCGCTGCTGCTGGGCGGCGCGGGGCTGGCGGCGCTGTCCCGGCGGATGGGCACGTCCTACCCGGCACTGGTGGCGCTCGCCGGGGCGGTGCTGGCGCTCGTGCCGGGCAGCCCGGAGCTGGTGTTGGATCCGGAGCTGGCGCTCACCCTGTTCGTCGCGCCGGTGCTGCTGGACGCGGCCTTCGACGCCTCTCCGCGCGATCTGCGAGCGAACTGGCGGCCGGTGGCGGGCCTGGCGCTGGGGGCGGTGGGGGTCACGGTCGTCGCCGTCGCGGTGGCGGTGAAGTGGAAGGTGCCGGCGATGCCCTGGGCCGCGGCCATCGCGCTGGGCGCCATCGTCGCGCCCCCGGACGCGGCGGCGGCCACGGCGGTGCTCAAGCAGCTGAAGCCCCCGCACCGGCTGCTGGTCATCCTGGAGGGAGAGAGCCTGTTCAACGACGCGAGCGCCCTGCTCATCTACCGGCTCGCGCTGGGGACCGTGGCCGCGGGCGGCGTGCTGGGCTGGAGCGCGGTGCCCACGCTGCTCGTCGTCACGGCGGGCAGCGCCCTGCTGGGCGTCGTGCTGTCGCGGGTGAGCCTGCGCATCAACGCCAGCGTGGAGGACGTGTCCACGGCGGTCATCACCCAGTTCGGCAGCACGTTCGCGGTGTGGATCCTCGCGGAGCGGCTGCACCTGTCCGGCATCCTGACCACGGTGGTCTACGCGATGACCATCTCCCGCCAGGCGTCGATCATGACCCCCGCGCGGATCCGCATCCCGTCCTACGCGGTGTGGGAGGTGGCGACGTTCGTGTTGAACGTGCTGGCCTTCGTGCTCGTGGGCTTCCAGCTGAAGCCCATCGTCGCGCGCTTCGACCGGGCGACGTGGCTGGAGTCCGCGGCCATCGCGGCGGTGGTGACGGGCGCGGCCATCCTCGCGCGCTTCGCCTGGGTGCTGGGGGCGGCGGCGTTCAACCGCTGGCGGCAGCGCAAGTCGAGCTCCAACCTCGTCACGCTCTCGCCGGGCGCGGCCGTGCTGGTGGGCTGGTGCGGGATGCGGGGCATCGTGACGCTCGCGGCGGCGCTGGCGCTGCCCACGGGCCACGAGGGGGCCGCCGCCTTCCCCTACCGGGACCTCATCCTCTTCACGTCCTTCTCCGTGGTGCTGGGGACGCTCGTGGTGCAGGGGATGACGCTCCGGCCCCTGATGTCGCGGCTGAAGCTGGGCGACGACGGCGAGGTGGACCACGAGGTGCGGCTCGCCCGCGTGGAGACGCTGCGCGCGGGGCTGGAGGCCACGCGGGACGCCCCGGGCTCGGAGATGGCCGCCCTGGTGCTGCGCCGGTACGAGTTGCAGCTGCGGCGCGCGCGGCAGCTCCTGGACGAGCACACCCTCACGGGCACGGGGAGCCCCAGCGCGCCCTGGGGCCCGCCCAGGGAGGACGCGCGGACGGTGCGCGCCGCGATGGCCGCGGGACGGAGGAAGCTGGCAGAGCTCCGGGCGAACGGCACCATCGGCGACGCGGCGTTCCAGCAGGTGGAGCAGGAGCTGGACTGGTCGGAGCTCGACCTGCAACAGCTCCTGCGGGCGGAGGCCGCCGACTAGCGTCCGGCGCCACCGGGGGCCGCGGGCACGCCCACGGTCACCACCTGCGTCGCGGACGCGCTCACGCCCTTGCCGTCCGTCGCGGTGAGGGTGACGGTGTAGCGGCCGGGGGACTGGAAGCGGTGGATGGAGTAGCCCACCTCGGCCTGGGTGCCGTCCCCGAAGTTCCATTGGAAGCGTTGGATCCACCCGCCGGGCTCCGCCGTCCGGGTGAGCGTGCCGTCCAGGAAGACGTCGTAGGGCGCCTGGGCGCTGGAGAACGGCCCTCCGGAGATGATGGGGATGGGCCCGGTGACCGGCCCGCCTCCCCCCTCTCGCGTGAGCCTGCGCACCGTGGAGGCGCCCTGCTCCACCACTAGCACGGTGCCATCCGGCAACCGGGCGATGCCGGTGGGCAGGCTGAAGGTGGCCTTGTCCGCGGCGCCATCCTTCGCGCCGTGCGCGCCGGTGCCCGCGAACGTGCGCGCCCGGCCGTCCACCACCGCGCGGATGCGCGCGTTGCCGGTGTCCGTCAGGAGCAGCTGGCCGTTGTCCCACGCCGCGCCCAGCAGCGGCATGAAGCGCGCCGAGCTGCCCGCGCCATCCGCGAAGCCCCCCGCGCCGTTGCCCACGGGCGTGGAGGTCGTGAAGGCGCCGTCGAGCGCCACGCGGCGCACCGCCCGGTTGCCGGTGTCCACCACCCACAGCGCGCCGCCCCCCACGGCGAGGCCCGTGGGACGCTTGAAGCGCGCCTGGGCTCCGGCGCCGTCGGTGCTGCCCGCGCCCCGCTTCCCGACGACGGTGGTGACCCGCCCGTCCGGCGTCACCCGGCCCAGCCGGTGGTTGAAGGTGTCCACGACGTAGAGGTCGTTCCCGGAGAAGGCCAGCGCGCTGGGCGTGGAGAAGCGCGCGGCGGTCCCCACGCCCTCGGCGTTGCCGGAGCGCCCGTCGCGGGAGCCGGCGAAGGTGCTCACCGTCCAGCGGCTGTCCCGCGCGATGCGCACGATGCGGTGGTTGCCGGTGTCCGCCACGTACAGGCTCGAGTCCGGCCCCACGGCGATGGCCTGCGGGGAGCGCAGCGCGGCGCTCGCGCCCGGGCCCTCGCCCACGCCCGCGACGCCGGTGCCCGCGAGGGTGGACACCGTCCGCGCCGCGTCGTTGGCGATCATCCGCACCACGTGGTTCCCGGTGTCGGCGACGAACACGTTCCCCGAGGCGTCCACGGCCAGTCCCACGGGCCGGCGGAAGCGCGCCGAGGAGGCGGGCCCGTCCACCCGCCCCTCCTGGAAGGGCGCGCCCGCGAACAGCGCCACGCCCGCCGCCTGCCCGGTGCGGTCCACGGGCCGGCTCTTCTCCGAGCCAAACGTGTCCCCCGGGCCCGCGGGCGCGAGGCCCGCGCGCTGGAAGAGGTTGCTGGTGATGCGCTGCACCCGGGCGTCCGCGTAGCCGGGGTCCGCCAGGGCGCGCGACCACGCGATGCCGCCGACGGCGAAGACGAACGCGCCGGACGGCGCGGTGTACAGCCCGGCGTCGTGCCAGTTGCCCACGCCCAGGTTGCTGATGACCGGCGAGTGGCCCAGCGGCGTGAAGCCCGCGGGCGCGCGGCCATTGGTGAAGGTCCGGTCCATCTCGTAGCCCACGACGGACGGCAGCGTGTCGCCGTTGGCCAGGCCGGTCCCCTCGAAGGGCCAGGCCTCCGCGTGGGTCACCACGAACGGCTGCTCCACCAGCCCCCACGAGTCCGACATCACGCCGAACAGGCCGTTCTCCGGCTCGTTGATCGGCGCGTCGCGCCAGCGGACGGTGGTGACGTTGGAGCCCGCGCGGGGGTCCTCCTTCATCGCCCATTCCTTGTAACAGACCTGTCGGCGGTACGGGACGCCGGTGACCGAGGGCTCCAGGCGGATGAGCCAGAAGCTGGTGTCGCCCGCGAGCGCCGCCAGGTTCACCCCGGAGGCCAGCGCGGCCTCCACCGCCGCGCGCGCGGGCCGGGACCAGTACTCGTCGTGGCCCACGGCGATGAACAGCTTCTGGCCCCGCACGAGCGACGGGTCGCGGTCCAGGTCCACGTTCGTCACGTAGGACAGCTCATAGCCGCGGGACTCGGCCCACTGGACGAAGGAATGCACGTAGTAGAAGTACTCGCCCGCCCCGCCTCCATCCGCGAACGGCCGGTCGAAGGAGACGATCTTCGCGTGGCCGCCGGTGAGGCCCAGCGAGTCCACGTAGAGGCTCTCACCGCCCCAGGTGTTGTAGGCCTGGAAGGTGGTGAACGGGATCTGCACCAGGGCCACGCCCTTGCGCTCGTCCGCGCGCACCACGAAGAGGACGTAGGACTGGAGCCCGTCCTCGCGGATGAGCTTGACCAGGTAGACGCCGCTGGGCCACGTCGCCTGGGTCTGGATGGTGAAGGACGTGGGCCAGCGGCACTCCACCAGCCCCGTCGCGGGGTCCGGCACCGGATCTGCCTGGGGCCCGACGTTCACCGGGCCGCCGGTGGCCATCTTCCGGGACCCCAGGCCGTCGTAGTAGCCCATCCGGTACAGCTCCCACCGCACGGTGTGGTTGCCGTCGGTCCGCGCGTGGATGTCGATGGACGCCCCGTGTTGGACGCTGGTCGCGCCCGCGTAGCCTTCCAGCTGCGAGGACACCGCGGCGCGGGTGAGCCTCCACTCCGCGCTGCCCGGCTCGGCGTTCTCTCGGGCCATCAGCCCGGGCTCGCCGACCGTGGACACAAGCACCGCGACCACGACGGACATCCACATGCGCATCCCCCCGGGGGCCGTCTGGCGTGGCGCGGCCCCTGCTATCCCTCCCAACGCTCGTGGGCCCCGCTCCTTGGCCGCATGTCCGACAGGAGGGGCTCGAGCGCCGCGAGCGTCCGGAATGCGGCGGACGCCAGGTCACCCCACGCCCTGCCCCTGGCGCGCCTCCTCCTCCATGGCCGCGAGGAAGCCGGTGGTGAAGTCCGGGTACCGAGGCGTCCAGCCCAGGGCCTCCAGCTTCGCGGCGCGGATGGCGCGGTCGCCGCGCAGGGACTCATGGAGGGACTCGAAGGGCACGCGCGGCGGCAGGGGGAGCCCCAGCCGCTCACACAGCCACGAGGCCGTCTCCTCCTGCGTCGCGGGCCGACGGTCGGCCGCGCAGTACACCTCGCCCGGCCCCCCGCGCTCGAGCACCACACGCACCGCGTCCACCAGGTCATCCACGTGGATGCGCGAGAGCCGTCCCCCACCTGAGTCCGGGAGGCGCAGCGTGCCCGCCTTCAGGCGGCCGGACGTGCCGCGCCCCGGGCCGTAGATGCCCGCGATGCGCATCACGCTCGCGCCCAGGGGGAGGAAGAGCGCCTCCGCGTCCAGTCGCGCACGGGAGGCGGCGGAGGTCCGGTCGACGGGCGTCGCCTCATCCACGTCCCCGCGCGCGGAGCCATAGACGCCCGTGGAGGACAGGTAGACGAGCCGCGAGGGACGCGAGCGCGACAGGGCCTCCGCGAACCGCGCATCCAGCCCGGCCTCCGGAGGAACGGAGTCCACGACGTGCGCGCCCTCCGCGCGAGCCAGGGCGGCCTCCATCGACAGCACCCGGACGCCCGCGCCCTCCAGCACCGAGCGGCGGGAGGCATCCCGGGTCGTGGCCAGGACCTCCCGGCCCGCGCGGGCCTCCGCCACCGCGAGCCGCGTGAGCGTGTAACCACAGCCAAGGAGGAGGAGCGGAGCGGTCATGGCCTCCGCGATACCGGGCAACGCCCGCTCCGCGCAAGGCCCGGGGCCCAAGAGAACGGCCCTCCTCCCGTCATCCGGAAGGAGGGCCGTCACCTCACGGCTTCACGCCCAGCCCCTGCGCGCGGCTCAGAACTCCGCGCTCGCGCGAGGGTCGATGATGCCGCACTCCTTGATCTTGTAGAGCAGCGCCTTGTAGCTGATGCGCAGCTTGCCCGCCGCGCGGCGCTTGTTCCACGCGGTGCGCTGGAGCATCGCGAGGATGGCCTCGCGCTCCGCGAGCATCGCCGCCCGCTTGCCGATGTCCTTGAGCGACAGCTCCCCGGCCGGCGGCGGAGGGGGCGGCGGCTGCGGCGCGTCGAACGGGTTCGCGTACCGCTGCGGCGTCACGGCGTTGGACGGCGCGGCCTCCACCACCGGGGCCGGCGTCAGCGACGCGCCGCGCACGGGCATCTCCAGCACCTGCACGCCGGAGCCCGCCGTCGCCGAGGACACGGTCGGCGGGGCCGCGAAGACGCGGGCCACCTCCTCCATGTGGCGCGACGGGGTCGGGATGAAGTCGTCCCCACCGCCGAACGACGTGGGCAGCGACGGGGCGCTCGCCGGCGCGCGGCCGTTGGCGTGGATCTCATCCAGCACCAGGGTCGGATCCTTCAGCACGCACAGCCGGCGCACCATGTTCTCCAGCTCGCGCACGTTGCCCGGCCACTCGTACTCGCTGAACGCGTGGAGCACCTCCGAGGGCAGCTCGGACACGTTCGTCATGAAGCCCCGACCGTACCGCTTCAGGAAGTGGTCGGTGAGCGGCACCACGTCCTCGCGGCGCTCGCGCAGGGGCGGCAGGCGGATGGCCACCACGTTGAGGCGGTAGTAGAGGTCCTCGCGGAAGTTGCCGAGCGCGATCTCCTTCTCCAGGTCGCGGTTCGTCGCCACCACCACGCGGCTGTCCACGCGGACGCTCTTCTTGCCACCGACGCGGAAGAACTCCTCGTCCTGGAGCACCTGGAGCAGCTTCGCCTGGAGGCGGATGGCCATCTCGCCGATCTCGTCCAGGAAGATGGTGCCCTGATCCGCCAGCTCGAACTTGCCCGGCTTCTCCGCCGTGGCGCCGGTGAACGCGCCCCGCTCGTGGCCGAACAGCTCGCTCTCCAGCAGCTCGCCCGGCAGCGCCGCGCAGTTCACCTTGATGAACGGCCGGCCATGGCGCTGGCTGCGCGCGTGGATCTCCCGGGCGATGACCTCCTTGCCCGTGCCGGACTCCCCCAGGAGCAGCACCGGCACGTCCGTGTCCGCGATGCGCTCCACCAGCGCGCGCGCGCGGCGCATGGCCGGCGACGTGGAGATGAGCACGCGGGCCTCCGCCGCGGCCTCCGCGGGCGTGATCACCACGCGGGGCGCGGGCGCGGACGCCTGCCGCTCCGGCACGCGGGTCCCCAGGGCGCGCGCGAGCACGTCCTGCAGCTCGTCGTTGCCAAAGGGCTTCGCCAGATAGTCGGAGGCGCCCATCTTCAGCGCCCGCACCGCGTCGTCCGCGCCCGACAGCGCGCTCAACACGATGACCGGGGCCGTGCCCCCCGTGCTCCGGTAGCGCCGGAGCACCTCCAGGCCGCTCATCTCCGGCATCACCACGTCCAGGAGGACCGCGTCGAACGAACCGCCGGAGAGCATCTCCAGCGCCTGCGTCCCGCTCGACGCGCAGCGCACCTGGTACCCCGAGCTGCCCAGCAGCTCGGACAGGAAGGTGCGCACCGACTCCTCGTCATCCACCACCAGCACCGCGATCCGATCCATCCCCTCGCCTCCGCTCGCCCTGTGCATCAAACCCTCGTGAACTGAATCAAACCGACATCAGGCGGGCTGGACCGGCTGCCCGCCGTAGCTCGCGTGTCCGCCTCAAGGTCTGGAGCGCCGCGCCCAGGAGCTGGGTGGGCGCCCCCACCGTGTCCGGGAAGCTCACCGCCCCCAGTTCCAGCGCCGTGCGCACCACGCGACCCTCCATCTGGAACCGGGCGGCCTCGAACCGGGCCTCCACCCGGGCCAGCACGTCCGGCACCGCCTCCGCGGGAGTGCCCGGCAGCAGCATGGCGAACTCGCACTCCCCCACCCGCGCCACCGCGTCGGCCTCGCGCACCGTCTGGCCCAGCACCACCGCGCTGTAGACGAGCAGCCGCTCCGCCATGCTCTTGCCGTGCTCCTTGCGAAGCGCGCTCCACCCCGTCACCTCCGCCGCCACCACCGAGAACGTCCCGCCATAGCGCTCCGTCCGCCGCGCCTCCAGCCCGATGAGGGCCAGGAGGAACGGCCGGTTGTAGAGCCCCGTCACCGGATCATGCAGCGCGAGCGCCGTGCCGGCCTCCTCCCCGGCCGCCGCGCGCTCCACCGACTGCTTCAGCCGCATCTGCGCGTGCAGCTTCAGGGACAGCTCCGCGCCCTCCGCCGTGCGCGGCACCACGTCCACGCACTGCCCCTTCTCCACGCAGAAGCGCCACGCGTCCCGGTCGTGCGAATCCACCAGGTACAGCATGGGAACCGTGCCGCGCCCCACCTGCCGCAGGCGCCGCGCCGTCTGCACCGCCGCGAAGTCCGGCGGCTGCGCGGCCAGCAGCACCGCGTCCGGGCGGATCACCTCGAACAGGGGCACCGCCGCATCGAAGCGCGTGAGGGGGACGACGCGAAAGCCGGCCTCCCCCAGGAGCGCCCGGGTGCGCTCCAGGTCCTCCGCGCGCGGCTCCACCAGCAGCACGGTCGGAGGCTGGCCCGACTTCCCCGCTCGCTTGCGCTTCACGCCCACCGCCCCGCCCTCCCTTCCAGCATTTTCTTCCCCACCACCCCTCCTGCCCGCCCAGATTTACAGCCCCGTCACTCCTGAGCCCTTCGTATCCCCCCGGATTTCTTAGCGAAGGACACTTCGTTACCCATCCTGGCCCACGGTTTTAGCAATGGGTATGCCATTCATCACCTCGCGGATCCGGGCTTCCAGGGTCGCCTCGTCGACCCTGTACTTGAAGACAGGGACGCCCTCGATGAGGACCACGGGGATGTCGTAACGCCAGGCCTCGAAGAGGTCCGGGCTCTGGAGGATGTCGGTGACGTAGAGCTCGAACGGCAGCCGGGACCGCACGGCTTCGACCACGGCGAGGGCCTTCTCACAGAGGGAACACCGGGGTTTCGAGTAGATATCGACTCGCATGCGTTGCAGGATGGGCGCTCGATGCGCGGCGTGTGTGGTGATTTTTCGACGATGCCCCTCAAGGACCTGGTCGTCCACCTCGGGAATCGCCGGGCCACCGGCACCCTGAACGTGGAGCGGGGAGACGTGCGCAAGCAGCTCTTGCTGCGCGAGGGCAACGTCATCACCGCCAGCTCCAACCAGCCGCGCGAATACTTTGGCCAGTTCCTGATCAACCAGGGCCACCTCACGGAGGATCAGCTGGAGCGCGCGTTCGCCACGCAGGCGGAGACGCACATCCTCCTGGGGAAGATCCTCACGATGACGGGCACGGTGTCCGAGGCCACGGTGCGCCAGGTGCTCTCCCACAAGTTCCGGGAGATGCTGCTGGATGCCTTCACCTGGGAGGAGGGCGGCTTCGACTTCCGTCCCACGGACGTCGTCCCGGAGCTGGAGGGCCTGGAGGTCAGCGTGGACCTGCTGGACGTGCACCGCGAGGGCGAGTTCCGCGAGACGGCGTGGCAGGCCATCCGCGCGGTCTTCCCCTCCGGCCGCGTGCGCCTGGAGGTGGACGCGCACAAGCTGACGGACCGCAAGGCCGGCAGCATCGACGAGCGCATCGTGCAGCTCGCGAAGGAGGGCCTCAGCATCGACGGCATGGCGCTGGCGCTGCACGCCACCGACTTCTTCCTCTACCAGCGGCTGTACGCGCTCTACCGCCAGGACGCGCTGCGGGTGTCGGACGAGGCCCCCCTGCCCGCCCCGGAGCCCGGCGCGAACACGGTCGTGGTGGTGGAGGAGGACGACGAGGACGACCTGGGCTCGAGCAGCGTCATCGGCTCCGAGTCCTCCTCCGACGAGGTGCTCCAGGCCGCCCGGCTCTTCCTGGACGCGGGCAACCTGCGCGACGGCGAGGCGCTGGCCAGGCGCGCGCATGAAATCGCGCCCACCGAGCACACCACGAAGCTGCTGCGCGACGCGGAGGCGCGGCTGCTCACGGAGCTGCGCAAGGCGCTGATGGAGCCGTCGCGGGTGCCGACGCTGCTGGTGACGCCCGCGCACCTGAAGACGCTGCCCCTCACGTCACCGGAGCGCTACCTGCTGTCGCGCATCAACGGGCGGCGGGACGTGGCGGCCATCGTGCATGTGTCGCCGCTCCAGGAGCTGGAGGCCCTGAAGTTCTTCCAGGGCTTCGTGGACACGGGGCTGGTGAAGCTCACCGCGCGCCCGCTGTCCTGAGCGCGGCGTCAGTGCTTGCCGGCGGCGCCCGCGGGGGCCGTCAGCTCCACCGGCGCGGGGATGCGCTCCAGCGCCAGGCGCAGGGCCTCGCGGCCCAGGTAGGAGCCGCGGATGCGCCACTTCGGATCGTTCACGATGAGGGCGGCCACGGCCACGCGCGGGTTGTCCTTGGGCGCGAAGCCGACGAACCACGAGTAGTCCCGGAAGGGCTCGCGGTCCGCGAGCGTGCCCGTCTTGCCCACCGCGTCCTTCACCTGGAAGCCGCGCTCGCGGAAGACGCCGCGCGCGGTGCCGTGGGTGACGGTCTCCTCCAGCATCCGGGTGAGCTCGTGCGCGGCGGTGGGGGTGAGCACGGGCTCCGGCTCCGGCAGGGGCATGAAGGGCTCCGGCTCCACCAGCACGGGGTCCACCCAGCGGCCCTCGTTGGCGGCGACGGCGGCCAGCAGCGCGCCGTGCAGCGGGGACAGGTACACGTCGCCGAAGCCCGCGCCGGTGTTGGCGAGCGCGAAGCCGTCCTCCGGGATGTACGCGAGCGACACGTCCAGCGGCTGGGCGAAGGGGATCTCGCGGTTGAAGCGCAGGCGCGCCGCCATGCGCTTGAGGGCGTCCGCGGTCAGGTGCTTGCTGGTCATCTTGGCGAAGATGACGTTGGCGCTCTTGCCCATGGCCAGCGCCAGCGAATAGCAGGCGCCGTCGCGCTCGGTGTCCTCCAGCTGGCGCTCGCTCAGGCGGCGCTTGCCGCCGTGGAAGCAGGCCTCGGTGTCGGGCGACACGCCGGCCTCCAGGAGCGCGCTGCCGGTGACGATCTTGAAGATGCTGGCGGCCGGGTACACCGCGCGGATGGGCAGCCCGCGCAGCTCCGGCTTCGCCTCCGAGTGCTCCGCCATCGCGAGGACGCGGCCGGTGGAGGGCTCCAGCACCACCGCGGCGCCGTAGGGCACCTGGTAGTTCTGCATGATCTTGGTGAGGGACGCCTGGAGGCCGGGGTCGATGGTGAGCACCTGATCCGGCGCGCTCTTGCCGCCCTTCACCACCAGCTTGTTGCCCTCCAGCTTCGCGCGCGCCACCAGGTCCTGCGCGCGGGGCAGCCCCTGGAGCCTGCCGAACGGCGGAGCCTTCTCACGCGAGGGCACCGGCAGCGGAGGCACCATGCCGGGCTCCAGCGCGGCGGCGTCCTTCGCGGCCAGCGCCTCCGCCAGCGCGCGGGCATCCACCGGGCGCGTGTCCAGGCCCTGCGCGGGAGCGCGCTCCTCCGCTTCCGCCACGGAAGGAGCAGCCGGGAGCTGCGCGTCGGTGTCAGGCGGGGCAGCGGCCGGCGCCTGCACGACGCCCG
>JAFADT010000390.1 GCA_023424585.1 Pseudomonadota bacterium | reverse complement strand
GGGGGGGGCGGGGGGGGGCGGCGGGGGCGGGCCGGGGCGACGGGGCCCACGGGGGTGTTCATCCTGGGGCTCGCGGCGCTGTGGATGGTGCGGGAGGCGTGGGGGCAGCCCGGGCGGCGGTGGCGGTGGCTGGCGCCGGGCCTCCTGCTGGCCGTGGGGTTCGTGGCGTCCGCGCTGCCGACGCTCGTGGTGCGCGCGAAGGTGGGCTCGCAGGTGGGCGCGACGATGAGCGCGGGCGCGGTGCTGCACATGGGCAACCGGCCGGAGGGCACGGGCCTGGGCGCGCAGCCGCCCACGCTGCTGAAGCAGTACGAGGCGCAGCTGCGCTCCGTGGACCGCCCGGACTACGCCCACCACCTCTACCGCGAGTTCGCGCGCGCGGACGTGGGCCATGCGCTGTCCCCGGCGGACGCGGAGCTGTTCTGGGTGAAGAAGACGTGGGCCTTCGCGACGTGGGAGCCGGGCACGTTCCTGGGGCTCCTGGGCCGGAAGCTGGCGTTCTTCCTCTTCGGGCCGGACGGGCACGACCTGGTGGAGGTCCGTCGCGCGGAGGCGCGGCTGGCGGCGTGGCCGCTGGTGAGCGCGCAGACACTGGGGCTGATGGGCCTGGCGGGGCTGCTCGTCGCGCTGCTCCGCCGCGAGCGGGTGGGCTGGGGGGTGCTGTACCTGTTCGCCAGCTCGGTGCTCGCGCTGGGGTTCTACGTGGTGAGCCGCTACCGCGTCGCCGCGCTGCCGGCGTGGGCCCTGTTCGCGGGCGTGGGCGCGGCGGCGGTGTTCCAGGCGCGGCGGCAACCCCGGGCGCTGGCGCTGTCTGCCGGACTGACGGCGGCGGTGTTCACGCTGCCGGTGCTGTTCCCCTTCGTGCGCGACGTGCAGCGGCAGTTCGAGCGCGGCGAGACGAGCGCGGCGGATGGCGCCGCCCTGGCGTCCGCGCTGGCGGCGGGGCGCTATGACGAGGCCACGCGCGCGTTCGAGCGACTCCAGGCGGCGCAGCCCTTCACGGCGATGCTGCGCCCGCTGCGCGGCGTGCCGTTCGAGTCCCCCGAGGTGGCGGCGCGCTCCGCGGCGCTGTCGCTCCAGCGATTCGGCGCGGACACGCCGATGGACCTCTTCTTCATGGCGGAGCTGGCGCGGCGCGCGGGGCACTGCGAGCAGGCGCTGCCCGCGGCGGAGGCGGCGGCGGAGGCGGGCTTCCGGGGCGTGCTCTACGACACGTCGCTGGATCCGCTGCTGGTGTCCGCGCGGTGCCGGCTGGCGGGCGGAGAGAGACAGCGGGCCCTGGCCGACGCGGCGGAGTCCCTGAGGCGGCGAGGCGGCACGTTGGACGCGCTGGCGTTCGCGGTCGCGGGGGCGGAGGCGCTGGGGGATCCCCGGCGCGAGGCGTGGGAGGCGGAGCTGTTCGCCATGCACGACTCACTGGACGCGCGGCACGCGCGAGCCTCGGAGCGGCTGGCCTGGGGCGACGCGGCGGGAGCGCTGTCGGACGCCGAAGGGGTGCTCGCCCTGTTTCCGGACCTCGCGCCGACGGAGTACCTCCGGGCGCGGGCCCTGGCAGCGCTGGGGCGGAACGCGGAGGCGCTCCGGTCCTATACCGTCGCGCTCCAGCGCACGCCGAACGCCGCGTTTCCCACGGCCCCCCTGGAGGGCGCGGTGGCGGCGCGGCTCGCGGAGGCTCCGGAGGAGTGGCGGGTGGTGGCCATCGCCGCGGAGCACCACCTGCGCGCGGGACGGCTGGCGCTGGCTCGCGAGCTGTACGCGCGGGCCTCCGCGCTCTCGCCGAAGGATGCGGGGCTGGCGCGGATGGTCCGGGACCTGACGGCCGCGACGCCCTCGGGCATCGCGGTGCCACCGCCCGTCAGCCTCCAGTCATCGCCCTGAGGACGGGCGTGTCCGGTTGAAGGAATCCCGACATCCGGCGCCCGGACACGGGTGACGGGCGCGCGGCGGGCGCTACGGTGCCCGCCATCATGGCCGAGTGCCCCGTGGGTGGTCCCGCCTCCCCTTCCCCGCCTCCTGAACCTCCCTCCGACGTCGCTCGCGCCGTGGCGCTGGAGGCCGAGGATCCGCTCTCCGTGCTCAATCAGGCGTTCCGCGATGCGTATGCCGCGCGCCGCGAAGCCGAGCGGTCGCGCCTGGGGCCGGTCATCGCGCAGATCGATGACGTGCTCATCCTTCGGATGCGCGGCCAGCGCTTCGAAGCCCCCGCGCGGACGCGCCGCTACCACGAATACAAGGCCGTCACCCACGTCCCCCTCGCGCTCCAGGTCCTGCTGGCCGGACAGCAGGACGCGCTCGATGAGGAGACGCGCACGCGGCTCACCACGCTGCGGCGTCTCGTCACCGCTTCGTCCAGGAGCCTGGACACGCGGGGCCTTCCGGCGGACGCCCTGGCGCGGCAGCACCGCCTGCTCGACGCCTCGCTCGCGCTCGTGACCTCCGTGCTCGCCTCGAACCGCGTGCCCCAGGCGGAGCTCTCCGCGTTCATCCACGCCCAGGTGCCGGACCTCATGAAGAACGCCGAGGACGCGGCGAGGGATCAAATCGACACCATGCATGCCTCGGTCGAAGCGTGGAGACGGCAGATGACCGCCGAGGAGCGCGGCCAGCTGCGCGCCGTGGTGGCCGCCTCGCACATGTCGCGGCCCGGCAACGTGGCCGCCCAGTACTTCTCCATCACCCTGGGCGACACGTGGGAGGGCCGCTTCCAGGAGGAGGATCTGCATCCCGGCAAGCGCGTGCTCTCCTCCGAGGCGACGTTCGACGAGCCCGCGGCCTTCGCGCTGCTCGCCACGCACGTGCTGGACGCGCGCACCTCGCAAGGCATCTTCGGCGAGGAGGCGCGCATGGCCCGGGACCTGCTCGCGGACGCGGCCGAGCGCATCCTCGCGGGCATGTTCCAGACGTCGCCCCAGCCGCCCGGCGCGGGCACGCCCTGACGGCTCAGGGCCGCGTGAGCGGCGACTCCACCATGAACGCCCCGTCGCCCAGGCGGCCCTCCAGTCCAGGAAGGGGGACGCCATCGGAGCGCGTCAGTACACGTTGTACCTGGCCCGGAGCGCCTCGTGCTCCTGCGCGTTGCGCGACGGGTGCAGGACCTTCTGCGCGTCGTGCAGGTAGTACCAGTAGTCGCTCTTCACCGGCCGCAGCGCGGCGAGCAGCGAGTCCACCGTGGGCGCGCCAATGGGGCCCGGCGGCAGGCCCGCGCGGGTGCGCGAGTTCCACGGGTCCGTGGTGTCCCGCAGCCGCTTGAGGAACGCCTTGCGGTCGTTCCACTCGGCCAGCTCGTAGCGGCTGGTCGCGTCCACGCCCAGCGGGAAGCCCTTGTCCACGCGCTTCCAGAGGATGCCCGCGACGAGCGCGCGCTGGGACGGCACCGGCTCCTCGCGCTCCAGCATGGAGGCCATCACGACGATGTCGTGCAGCGAGCGGCCGCTCCGGGCGATCTCATCCTTGTGCTCGTCATAGAAGCGCGCGCGGAAGGTGTCGATCTGCCGCTGGATGAACGCCTCCACCTTGAAGTTGTCCGCGATGATCCCGTAGGTCTCCGGATACAGGTAGCCCTCCAGGCTGCGCGTGGGCATCGGGAACGGGGCGGTGAAGCGGCCCGGCTGGCTGGCCGCGGCGATGTACTCGCCCGGCTTGATCAACCCCTGGGCGGCGAGCACCTGGTCGGTGTCGCGCAAACGCCAGCCCTCGATCATCGCGAAGGGCACGTCCTCCGGCAGCGGCTGCCCCTCCAGGGCGGTGGCCAGCTCCGCCACGGAGGCGGTGGGGTTCAGCAGGAAGCGGCCCGCCTTCACCTTGAGTCCGCCCCGGCGCCACAGGTGGAAGCGCCACACGGTGGCGTTGTCCAGGAAGCCCTGCTCCTGGAGCTGCTGGCCCAGCGAGCGCGCGGACGCGCCCTTCTTCACGACGAACTCCTTGGGCGCGGGGTCCGCCGCCACGTGCGGCGCGGTGGCGGCGTTCTGGAAGTGCACGAACGTCCCGCCCACGCCCGCGACCGCCAGGACGATGAGCACGAGGAGCAAGACCAGGATCTTCTTCATGGGGCGCCAACCTATCAAAGGCCCTGACGCTTCCAACGAGAACCACCGTCCGGCCAGCCGGGCAGGCGGACGCAAGCGCCCCCTTCTCAACACCCCCCCGAGGGAGGCGCCCCTCCCCCCGCGCCTCGTCTAGGATGGCCGCCTTGTTCGTCGACCCCCGCAGGCTCGAAACCTTCCGCGTCGTCGCCTCGACGGGGCAGATCTCCGCCGCCTCGCGCCTGCTCCACCTGTCGCAGCCCGCCGTCACCGCGCAGATCCGGCAGTTGGAGGCGGACTGCGGCCAGCCGCTCCTCGTGCGGACCGCGAGGGGCGTGCGGCTGAACGCGGCGGGGCGCGTGCTCTTCGACTACGCCCAGCGGATCCACGGCCTGCTGGACGAGGCGGCGCTCGCCATCTCGGCCGAGGAGACGCTCACCGGCGAGCTCGCGCTGGCGGCGAGCACCACCGTCGCCAACGCCATCGTCCCGGGCCTGCTGGCGTCCTTCCTGCGCACGCACCGCGAGCTCCAGGTCCGCCTGGAAGTGGGCAATACGCGCGAGGTGCTGGCGTGGCTGTCGGAGGGCCGGGTGCCGCTGGGCCTGGTGGAGGGCCACGCGCGGGCGCCCGGCATCCGGCTGGAGCGCTACCTCGATGACGAGCTGGTGCCGGTGGTCGCGGCGGAAGGGCCGGCCGAGTGGCTGCGCATCCGCACGATGGAGGCGCTGCGGGAGGTGCCGCTGCTCTGGCGGGAGCAGGGCTCCGGCACCCGCGCCGTCCTGGACCGGGCCCTGCGCAAGGCGGGCGTGCGCAAGGAGCCGCGGCGCGGCGACCTCCAGCTGGGCAGCACGGAGGCCATCAAGCGGGCCGTGTCCCTGGGACTGGGCGTGGCGCTCTTGTCCCGCTGGAGCATCCACGGAGAGCTGTCCCTCGGCCGCTTCCAGGTGCTGCCCGTGCCCGGGCTGCGCATCCCCCGCGCGTTCTCCTGGGCCCTGCCCGTGGATGAGCCGTCCGGGGCCGCGGGCCGCTTCCTGCGCCACGCCCGCGCCACGCCGCCCGTCCTGCTGCCGTGAGCGCTCCCGGAGCGGAGACAGGCCGTGGTCGCCCGGCTCAGCCCACCCAGTGCAGCCTCAGCGCGCCCAGGCACAGGCCCGCCATGAGCAGCCACAGCGCCACCGCCTGCGCGAGCGGCCGCAAGCCCACCGCGCGCAACGTCTCGCGCGTCAGCCCGGAGCCCAGCAGGAACAACGTCACGACGAGCAGCTGCCTCGCGACGGCCGCCACGCCCTGCCCCATCGGCTTCAGCGAAGGGAACAGCGTCACCACCGCCGCCGCGCCCAGGAACCCGGCGATGAACCACGGCCTGCGCACCTTGCCCGTCACCGCGTGGCCCTCGCGCCGCTGCCACGCCGCCAGGCCCACCGTCAGCGGGAGGATCCACAGGGCCCGCGCCAGCTTCACGGGGGTGGCCACCGCCAGGGCCTCGGGGCCGTAGCGCAGCGCCGCGCCCACCACGGAGCTGGTGTCATGGATGGCCATCGCGCACCACAGCCCGAACTGGTGCGGCGTCAGCCCCACCGCGTGGCCCACGACCGGAAAGACGAACAGGGCCACCGCGTTGAGCAGGAACACCGTGCCCAGGGCCACGGACGTCTCGTGCTCCTGGGGCCGCAGCACCGGCACCACCGCCGCGATGGCGCTCCCGCCGCAGATGGCCGTGCCCACGCTGATGAGCAGCCCCGTCACGCGCGGGACGCCCAGCAGCCGGGCGAGCCCCGCGCCCAGCAGCAGGCACAGCGCGATGCCCACCACCGTGTAGCCCAGCCCCTCACGCCCCGCCGTGAGCACCGTGCGCAGGTCCATGCCCGCGCCCAGCCCCACCACGGCCAGGGACAGCAGCCGGGGCGTCAGGGCCCGGGTCCTCCCCGCGAACGGATTGCCCACGGTCAGCGCCACGCACAGCCCCGCGAGCAGGGCCACGCCGGTGGAGACGACCGGCAACAGACACAGCGCCGCGCAAAGCGGCATCAGCACATGCCCGGGCGTCCAGGCCCGAGGGCGCGCGGCGGGAGTCAGCGGAGGCGGTTCCATGCGCCAGGAGATGCCCCCTGCGGGCTCGGGGCACCAGATGGCAGAAGCGATAAGCCATCAGCTTTCTGGATGGCTCGCGGGGATGCGCAGGGTCAGCTCGTTGGGCGTGAGGAGCTCGCAGCCGTCGCGGGTGACGAGCACGGTGTGCTCGAACTGGGCGGACAGGCTGCCGTCCGCGGTCACGACGGTCCACCCGTCCGGCAGCAGCCGGATCTCCGGGCGCCCCAGGTTGATCATCGGCTCGACGGTGATGACCATCCCCGAGCGCAGCGTGATGCCCGTGCCCGCCCGGCCCACGTGCGGCACGTGCGGCTCCCCGTGCATCTGCCGTCCGATGCCGTGGCCCCCGAACTCCTCCACCACGCTGCACCCCTCCGCCTTCGCCAGCGCCATCACCGCCGCGCCGATGTCCCCCAGCCGCGCGCCGTGCCGCACCACGGCCACGCCCGCGTCCCGGCACCGCCGCGCCACGTCCACGACGTGCTCCGCGTCGGCGGAGACCTCGCCCAGCATGAACGTCGCGGACGTGTCGCCGTGGAAGCCATCCAGGTGCGTGGTCACGTCCACGTTGATGATGTCCCCGGGCTTCAGCACCTCGTCCGCGCGCGGGACGCCATGGCACACCACGTGGTTGCGGCTGGTGCACACCGTGGCGGGATAGCCCTTGTAGCCCAGCTGGCTCGGGGTGCCCCCACGCCGCGCCGTGTCCTCGCGCACCCACGCGTCGATGTCCGCCGTCGTCACGCCCGGCCGCAGCCGGGACGCCACGTGCGCCAGCGTGCCCGCCGCCGCGCGGCCCGCGCGCCGCAGCCGCTCCACTTCACTGCCCTTGAAGAGAGGAATCCCCATGCCGGGCAAGGTGGCCCCCGGCCGCCTGGCACGTCCAATGCGGTTCCAGCATCGCGCGGCCCCCTGCACGGCGCGCGGGTCCCGCGCTAGCTTCCGTGCCCGTGAGCATCACGCACCTCCAGTCCTTCGTCGCGGTGGCGGAAGAGGGCCACGTGGGCCGGGCCGCGCGCCGGCTGCACCTCACCCAGCCGCCGCTCAGCCGTCACATCCTCGCCCTGGAGGATGAGCTGGGCACGCCCCTCTTCGAGCGCGTCCCCAGGGGCATGCGCCTCCTGCCCACCGGAGAGGCCCTGCTCCACCACGCGCGCCGCATCCTCGCGGAGGTGGAGATCGCCGCGCGCACCGTGCGCGAGGCGGCCGGGGGCGCCGGAGCCTCCAAGCCGCCCCCCGCCTGACGGCTACGACCAGGCGGCCACGCCGCCAATCCGGCGCAGCATCAGGATGGGCCCGTCGTCCATGCGCCGGCCGCGCAGGTCGATCTCACAGTCGATGACCCAGTCCCCGTGGCCCTCCGGGTCCATGATGCGCTGCTGGGCCTCCCACTGGCGCGGGCCCGTCTCCTTGAGCTGCGTGTTCGCCGGCTTGCGCGCCTGGGGCGTGAGCACCACCAGCGTGTGCTCCTCGAAGTACGGCGCCATGGCCTGCTCCAGCTTCGGCGCGGTCCACTCGCCCAGCGCGTTGTCCAGCATGCCCAGCGCGTCCAGGTAGCGCCGCTGGCCCAGCGCGCGCAGCAGCCGGTGCAGCTCCTCGCGCACGCGCGCGGCGAAGGCCTTGGGGTCCTCCGTCAGCTCCTTGGGCTTCAGGTCCACCACCGGCTTCACTTCGATGGTGGCCTCCGGATTCTTCATCCGCTCCCACTCGTCCAGGAGGCTGGAGTCCACCTGCCGCAGCGTCGCGCGCAGGTGGTCGATGATGTCGTCCAGGTCCTCGTTGCGGAACTTCTCCGGCACCGTCTGCACCAGCGACTTGTAGACGTCCCCCAGGTAGCGCAGCAGCACGCCCTCGCTGCGCTGGAGGCCGTACTCGCGCACGTAGTCGTGGAAGGACATGAAGCGCTCGAACATGTCCCTGACGATGGACTTGGGCCGGATGTTCTCCTCGCCCACCCACGGGTGCTTGCGCGCGAAGGCGTTGAAGGTGTTGTAGATGAAGTCGCGGTTGGGCTTGGGCCACTCCAGCTTCTCCAGCTCCTCCATGCGGTCGTCGTACTCCACGCCCCGCGCCTTCATCTCCTGGATCTTCTCCCCCTTCAGCTGGTGCAGCTGCGCGTACAGCACCACGTCCGGGTTCTCCAGGATGGACTCCACCAGCGTCACGACGTCCAGCGCGTACGTGTCCAGCGTGGGGTCCAACAGCTCCAGCGTCTCGTGCAGGTACAGCGACAGCGTGTGGTTGAGGCTGAAGTCGCGCTGCAGGTCCTCGGACACCTCCACCGTGGCCGAGTGCTTCTCCCACTGCACCACCTTCACGATGCCCGCGTCGCGCAGCGTGCGGAAGTACATCGCCGCGTCCTTGAGCAGCTTCTTCTTCGTGTAGTCGGAGCTGTGCGAGCGCATCACCAGCTGCACCAGCCGCCGGTAGCCGCCGCTGCCCTCCGTCTTGTCGCTCTGGAGCAGGTTGAGCAGGAGGCCGTGGGTCACGTCGAAGCGCGACTCCAGCGGCTCCGGCAGGCCGCTCTGGAGCCGCTCGAAGGTGTTGCGGTCGTACTGGACGAAGCCCTTCTGCGGCGGCTTCGCCTTGGGCGACTTCTTCTTGCCCGCGGCCTCCTTCGCCGCCTGGCGGATGTTCTCGATCACGTACTCCGGGGCCTGCGCCACCACGCTGCCCTCGGTGTCGAAGCCCTTGCGGCCCGCGCGGCCGGCGATCTGCTTGAAGTCGCGCACGCTCAGCGTCGCCAGCTTCTCGCCGTTGAACTTGAACAGCTGCGTGAAGAGCACCGTGCGGATGGGGATGTTCACGCCCACGCCCAGCGTGTCCGTGCCGCTGATGACCTTGAGCAGGCCCTGCTGCGCCAGCTTCTCCACCAGCAGGCGGTACTTGGGCAGCAGGCCGGCGTGGTGCATGCCGATGCCGTGGCGCAGGAAGCGCTGGAAGTCCTTGCCGTAGGGCGTGTCGAAGGGGGCGTCCATCAGCGCCTGGCGGATCTCCTCCTTCTCCTCCTTGGTGTTGAAGTCCACGGACATCAGGTTCTGCGCCTGCTCGGCCGCGGCCCGCTGCGTGAAGTTCACCAGGTACACGGGGTACTTCCCGCGCGCGATGAGCTCCTGGATGGTCTCGTGCAGCGGCGTCTCGCGGTAGTCGAAGTCCAGCGGCACCGGGCGCTCGGCGCTGCGCACGGTGGCCACCTCGCGGCCGGTGAGCCTCTCCAGGCTCTCCTCGATGACGTGCGTGTCGCCCAGCGTGGCGGACATCAAGAGGAACTGCGTCCTGGGCAGCGCCAGCAGCGGGATCTGCCAGGCCACCCCGCGCTCCTTGTCGGAGTAATAGTGGAACTCGTCCATCACCACCGCGTCCACGCGCGCGGACGCGTCGCGCAGCGCCAGGTTGGAGAGGATCTCCGCCGTGCAGCAGAGGATGGGCGCCTCGCGGTTGATGGACGCGTCGCCCGTCAGCATGCCCACGTTCTCCGGGCCGAAGGCCTTGGAGAGCGCGAAGAACTTCTCGTTCACCAGCGCCTTGATGGGGCACGTGTAGAACGACACCTTGCCCTCGGACATGGCCTTGAAGTGGAGCGCCATGGCCACCAGCGACTTGCCGGAGCCCGTGGGCGTCTTGAGGAACAGGTGCTTGTCGCTGAGCAGCTCCAGGATGGCCTCCTCCTGGGCGGAGTACAGGCTCAGCCCGTTCGTGGCCACGTAGCCCACGAAGCGGTTGAGGATCTCGTCGGCATCGAGGGGGGGCTCTCCGGCCTTCGGCAGCAGGGCGGCGAGCGGGGCGCGGGTGTCGGCGGGGGCACTCATCGGCCCCGACTCTAGGGGGAGCCGCCCGGTCCCCGTGAAAAATCGCGCGTCCGCCGGCCCCCGCTGGCATCCAGCGCGGTCCCCCGCCTGCCCGGCCTGTGCAACCGGGCACACTGGCAACGGCTGAAGCGCTCATGGCCAGGGACGTGGCACCTCACCATCCTGCCCCCGCGACATTCACGGGGGGTTGGACATGCGAGCAGCGAAGTTCTGGATGGGGACGCTGGTGGCGGGTGCGCTGGCGCTGGGCTACGGGTGCGGGAGCGACGCGAAGGACTCCACGCCGCAGGAGGTGCCCCAGCAGCAGGTCCCGGACGCGGGCATGGACGCGGGCGTGATGCTGACGCTCACCGACGCGCAGATCGCCCGCGTCCTACAGGTGGCCAACGACGGCGAGGTGATGCTGGGCCAGTTCTCCGCGCCGCGCGCCACCAACGCGGACGTGCTCGCCTTCAACCAGCAGATGGTGACGGAGCACACCGCCGCACGACAGCGGCTGGACGCGCTGCTCGCGGCGCAGGGCATCGTCCCCGAGGACTCCACGCTGAGCCTCCAGTTGCAGCTGGAGGTCCAGCAGATGATCGAGGTCCTCTCCGGGCCGAACGCGCCCACCGGCGCCGAGCTCGACCTGGCGCTGATCAGCGCGCAGCTCGACGCCCACGCGCGCGTCGCCTTCATCGGTGACGCCCAGCTCGCGCCGCAGGTCACCAACACGGCGCTCAAGCAGGAGCTGACCACCGAGCGGCAGAGCGTGCAGATGCACCTCGACGCCGCGCAGCCCATCCAGTCGGGCCTGGTGCTCCCACCCGCCACGCCGTAGCCCGCGCGGGGGCCCGGGGCGGTACCGTCCCTGGAAAAAAATCCAGCTCGGGCTCTCAGAACCTGAGAGCCCGAGCCGGCGCAGGTGACCTGTGGGGGAGGACTCGACCCAGGTGCTTTCCAATCGTGTCGGCCCGGTTTAGTAGGAATTTGGACCGCCGATGCAAAAGCCAACCGAACCGACCTCCGCGCAGAGTGAGCCGTTGACGACGGGACGGGTGCTGCGCGGCACGTATGAGATTGGGACCGTGCTGGGCCGGGGTGGCATGGGCGCGGTGTTCCTGGCCCGCCACCTGCGCCTGCCGGGCAAGCAGGTGGCCATCAAGGTGCTCCACGGCGCGGAGGCGCTGTCGGAGGAGGTGACGGTGCGCTTCCGGCGCGAGGCGGAGATCGCCTCCCGGCTGGGGCACCCGAACATCGTGGAGGTGCTGGACTTCGACACCCTGGAGGACGGCACGCCCTTCATGGTGATGGAGTACCTGCGCGGCGAGGGCCTGTCGCGCCGGCTGCGCAAGCAGAAGCAGCAGCCGCTGGAGGAGGTCCTCTCCATCGCGCGGCAGATGGGCGCGGCGCTCCAGGCGGCGCACCGCGCGGGCGTGGTGCACCGCGACCTGAAGCCGGGCAACGTGTTCCTCGTGCCCACGGAAGCGGGCGGCGTCGTGGGCGAGCGCGTGAAGCTGCTCGACTTCGGCATCTCCAAGCTCGTGGACTCGCGCACCGTGCAGACGCTGGACTCGGTGCTGATGGGGACGCCGCAGTACATGGCCCCCGAGCAGGCCATGGGCCACAACAGCAACGTGGACGCGCGCACGGACCTCTTCGCGTTCGGCGCCATCGTCTACGAGATGCTCGCGGGCCGGCCGCCCTACTCCGGCGACAACGTCGCGGAGCTGATCTACCAGATCGTCCACCTGGAGCCGCCGCCGCTGCTGACGCTGGCGCCTCAGACGCCGCCGCACGTGGTGACGGCCATCGCCCGCGCGATGGCGAAGAAGCCGGAGGACCGCCACCCGGACGTGGGCGCGTTCATCCTGGAGCTGACGGGCACCCCGCTCCAGACGCTCGCGGAGATGAAGCCGGAGCAGCGCGCGCGCCCCACGACGCCCACGGCCCCCTCGGCGCCGCCCCCGGACCGCGAGGAGCACATCGCCACGGTGGGCATGCGCCCGCATGCCGTGCGCGACCCGGCCTCCGACCCCTCCGGCCCCGCGACGGCGTCCCTGTCCGCGCGGCCGCTGGCCCGTCCCCGCCCGAAGTGGCCGGTGGCCGTGGTCCTGGGCGTGGCGGTCGTCATCGCCTTCGCCGTCGCCTTCTTCTGGAGGAGCCCGCCCCCACCCGCCGTCGCGGTGAAGCCGGCCGCTCCGCCCCCCGAGAAGCCGGTCGAGCCCCCGGCGGTCGTCGCGCCCCCGCCCACCGCGGTCGTGGCGCAGCCGGAGGAGACCACGAAGCCCACGGAGCCGGAGGCGCAGCCGACGGAGCCCTCGGACTCCGAGCCCTCCCAGCCGCCCGGGGTGGACACCCCGGCGGTCTCGCCCAGGCCGCGGGCGCGTGGAGGCACCCCGGAGTCCATGCCGGACAGCGTCCGCGAGGACCTGGCGGCGGCGCAGAAGGCGCTGGACGCGTCGAACCCCTCGGAAGCGCTGCGTCACATCCGGCGCAGCCAGCGCACGAAGATCACCGGCCTGTCGTTCTCGTTGCTCACCCGCGTGTACTGCCAGCAGCACGATCTGGCGAACGCGCGGGCGCAATGGAACCGCGTCCCGGCAACGGAACGTCCAAGGGTCCGACAATACTGTTCGCAGTACGATATCGACCTCTAGGGTCGTCCGGGCGCGCGGAATCTCCAGAGCGGGGGCGCGTCCGCAAATCAAGGAGTCGTCGTGAGAGTCCTACTGGCAGTGGGGGTCGTGGCGCTGTCCCTGGGGTGTTCCCGGGGCGTGCGGCCCGACAGCGCCGTGGCGGGCACGAAGCCCGTCACCGGCAAGGTGTATTCCAACGAGGCGGGCGAGCAGGTCACCCTCATCGGGCTGGAGCCCGGTGACGCCCACAAGGCGCTGGTGGCCTTCGAAGGCACGAAGAGCGAGCTGGACGGCCAGGTGCTCGTCGCCTGGGTGGACCAGGATCGGGGCACGCAGTACTGGACGCAGTGGCGCGGCCGCAAGCAGCGCTTCGTCACCGTGAACGACCGGGGCGGCTACGAGGACCTCGTCTTCAGCGGCGTGAACCACGAGGGCTACACGCACCTGAGGCCGGACGCGGGGAAGACCGGCGCGCTGAAGGTGGAGAAGCTCTTCGAGCGCTATCAGGACCTGGAGGGCGACAAGAAGTACCAGGCGCTGCTCGCGTTCGACCGCAAGTTCTGGACGAACCAGGCGGAGGTGCAGCTGGCGGACGCCCTGGCGGCGACGAACAAGGCGTGCGGCTCCAAGCTGACGTCCACCGTGGCCTGGGACTCCATCACGGACGACCAGCTCAACAAGATGTCCTTCGGCAGCTACTGCGTGGGCCCGATGGAGTCGCTGCAGAAGCTGTGCGAGCGCTCCGACGAGGCGAAGCGCGCCGTCCAGCAGAAGCTCCAGACGGTGGAGTGCCGCCTGGACCCCAAGGCCGCGCTGAAGCTGGAGACCCAGAAGGTCATCTGGGCCGTGGCCGAGGGCGAGACGGTCCAGCCGGACGCGACCACCACCTTCTTCACCGACAACCTCTAGAACGAAAGCCCACCGACAATGACGCTTCGACACATGGTCATCGCCCTGGGGCTCGTCCTGGCCCCGCAAGCCGCGCTCGCGCTGGATCCGCCCTGGAAGAAGGAGGAGAAGCTGCGCGACCGCATGGTGCTGGAGTCCGCGAAGGTCTGCGCGGACGGCAAGGGCCACTACACGGTCCTCATCCCCAACACGCCCGAGCACGACGGCGAGCTGTACTACGGGGACGGCAAGACGTTCACGCAGGTGCCGCCCGTGGGCTACCCCTCCAGCACCGAGGGGGGCTTCTTCGAGCCGCGCTTCTTCAACCCCAAGGCCAACGACAACTTCCGCGGCGTGGACTACCGGGTCGTCTCGGGCGTGAAGCTGAGCGAGGACTTCAAGACGTGCGAGCTGCGCTGCGGGGAGAAGAACCTGCCGCAGCAGCCGGTGCCGGCGGAGCAGGCCCGGGAGCTCCTGCGCAAGGCCAGCTACCAGCCCAGCCCGGTGAAGTTCCAGCCGTACGCGCTGCTGCGCGACGACAAGGGCGTGTACTACCTGGTGGAGCGCGGCATCGGCGCGGACAACAAGAGCTTCCGCGTCTTCACGGGCCAGCGGGGCCAGGTGAAGCAGCAGAAGATGCTCAACGTCGTCACCGACTCGCAGGGGGAGATCTTCTCCACGCAGGGCGGCGACCTGCGCCTCGTGGTGGACCGCGAGGAGCCGTCGTTCTGGGTGGTGAAGAGCAAGCGCCAGAAGCTGCGCGCGGTGCCGGTGAACGACAACCTGCCGTTCATCTACAACGAGCTGGGCGTCTACATGGGCGCGCGGCTGGGCACGCCCTGCGACGACGTGTAGCAGGGCGGTGCCGGGGAGCCCCGGGCACGGTCAGCCGTGGAGCACCTTCACGGCCTTGACCATGTCCGGGGCCAGCTCCTCGTGCTCCAGGAGGGTGAACCCCAGCTTCTTGCTGACGGCCTGCATGCCGCGGTTGCGCGTGAGGATGTCCGCGACGATGCGGCGCAGGCCCCAGTCCCCTCCGATGTCCACCAGCCGCCGCAGCAGCTCCGTGCCCAGGCCCAGCCGCTGCGCGGGGTCGCTGACGGTGATGGCGAACTCCGCGTCCTTCGTGCCGCGCAGGCGCGTGAGCCGGCCCACCGCCAGAATCTCTCCCCCGCCCTTCCCGTCCGCCGACGGCCGCTCGGCGACGAGCGCCATCTCCCGCGCGTAGTCGTTGAAGCAGATGCGCGCCAGGCGCTCGTGGGCCACGCGCTGGCTGAGCTTCATCAGGCCCGCGTAGCGCATGAACACCGTCTGCTCGGAGAGGGCCTGGTGGAAGCGGCCCATGGCGGGCTCGTCCTCCGGGCGGATGGGGCGCACCAGGAGCTGCTCGCCGTTCTTCAGCGTGAACGCCTTCGCGTACTGGTACGGGTACGGCTCGATGGCGAGCCGGGGCAGCGACGCGGCCGAGACGTCCGGCGGGTGCAGCACCACGCGCGCGTCCAGGGCGAGCAGGCGCTCCCCGGAGACGAGCAGCGGGTTGATGTCCAGCTCGCGGATGAAGCGCTGCTCCACCACCAGCTGGCTGAAGCGCACCATCAGCCGCTCCAGGGCGCCCATGTCCACGGGGGCCCGGCCGCGCACGCCCTTGAGCGCGTGGTGGATGCGCGTGCGCTCCATCATCCGGCGCGCCAGCGTGGTGTTGAGGGGCGGCAGGCCCAGGGCCCGGTCCTGCATCACCTCCACCAGCGTGCCGCCCGCGCCGAAGAGCAGCACCGGCCCGAACTGCGCGTCCAGGCTGCTGCCCAGGATGAGCTCGTAGCCGTCCAGCTTCGCCATGGGCTGCACGGTGACGCCGTCGAACGCGTCCTGGAGCCCCCGCTCCGCGAGCGCGTCGCGGATGGCGCGGTACGCCTCGCGCACGCGCGCCTCGTCGCGCAGGTCCAGCCGCACGCCGCCCACGTCCGTCTTGTGCGTCACGGTGTGCGAGTGCAGCTTGAGCACCACGGGGAAGCCCAGCGCGCGGGCCTTCTCCACCGCCTCGTCCTCGGTGGTGGCGAGCCACGTCTCCACGGTGGGGATGCCGTAGGCGGCCAGGAGGCGCTTGGACTCGTACTCGGACAGGAGCGTGCGGCCGGCGGCGCGGGCCTCCTCCACCAGGGTCCGCGCCACGTCGCGGCCTCCGCCGGTGGGCTCCTCCGCCAGGGTGGGCGTCTCGTAGAGGCCGGCGATGTTGTCCGAGTAGCGCCACATGTAGTTGAAGACGCGGGCCGCGGTGTCCGGGTAGCCGAACGTCGGGATGCCCGCGTCGTTGAGGATGCGCTCGCCGGCGGCGACCTCGCTGCCCCCCATCCAGCTCGCGAGCACGGGCTTGCCGGGCAGCTTCGCGTAGCCCTTGAGGCGATCCGCGGTCTGGGTGGGCTCGGTCATGTCCTGCGGGGTGAGGATGACGAGCAGGCCGTCGCTGTTGGGGTCCGCCCCGGTGGTCTCCAGGGCCTTCGCGTAGCGCTCCGCGTCCGCGTCTCCCAGGATGTCCACCGGGTTGCCGTGGCTCCAGGGCGGCGGCAGGAAGCCGTCCAGCTGCGCGCGGGTGGCGTCGGACAGCACGGCCAGCTCGCCGCCGCCGGACACGAGCGCGTCCGTGGCGAGCACCGCGGGGCCGCCCGCGTTGGTGAGCAGCGTGAGCCGGCGGCCGGAGGGACGGGGCTGGCGGGCCAGCACCTCCGCCATGTGGAAGAGGTCCTCGATGGAGTCCACGCGCAGCACGCCCGCGCGGCGGAAGGCGGCGGAGAGCACCTCGTCGCTGCCGGCGAGCGTGCCGGTGTGGGACGCGGCGGCCTGCGCGGCCTGCGCGGTGCGGCCGGCCTTGATGACGATGATGGGCTTGGTGAGGGCCACCTCGCGCGCGGCGGACAGGAAGGCGCGCGCGTCGCCGATGGACTCCATGTAGAGCAGGATGGAGCGCGTCATCGGATCATCCGCGAGGAAGTCGATGAGGTCTCCCCAGCCCACGTCCAGCATGGAGCCCACGGAGACGAAGGCGCTGAAGCCCACGGCCTCGCGCAGGCTCCAGTCGAGGATGGAGGTGAGCAGCGCGCCGGACTGGCTGATGAAGGCCACGTTGCCAGGGCGGGCCATGCCCTTGGCGAAGGTGGCGTTGAAGCCGCTGGTGGGGCGCATCACGCCCAGGCAGTTGGGCCCGATGATGCGCAGGTTCGCGGCCTGCGCGATGCGCAGCACCTCCTGCTCCAGCTTCGCGCCCTCCGGGCCCGTCTCCTTGAAGCCCGCGGAGATGATGATGGCGCCCTTGACGCCGACCTCCGCGCACTCGCGGATGATGGCGGGCACCGTCTTCGCGGGGGTGACGATGACGGCCAGGTCCACGGCCTCCGGCAGCGCGCGCAGGGAGGGCCACGCCTTGATGCCCAGGACGTTGGGCCGCTGCGGGTTGACCGGGTAGACCGTGCCGCCAAACGGGCTGCTGATGAGGTTCCAGAGGACGGTGCGGCCCACGCTGCCGGGCCGCTCGCTCGCCCCCACCACCGCGACGCTGCGGGGCGCGAAGAGGACCTCCAGCGGCTGACGGGTGCGCTGGTGGAACAGGTCGATGGAAGGATCCGTCCGGGCCGGAGGCGTGGCGGGGCGTTGCTCGTCCATGGAGCGCTCTTCTTCGGTGGGGTGGCCGTACCGGAGCAATCTCCGGCAGGCCCCCATCGTGCACCAGTTGTCAGGAAGAGAACGGGGCAGCGGACGTTTCCCCCTTCTGTTCCTTATGCGAGCGAACGGCCGGACGCCCCAACGACGCGCGCGCCCTCTCCATCACCGGCTCGAGCACGGCGCTGGTGAGCCCGACGTCCCCGGGGGCGCGCTGAAGAGGGCGCGGGCCTTCGCCAGGCGGTGCACGTCGCGCAGCAGGGCCTCCATGAAGAAGCCCGCGCGCGGGCGGCGACAGGGGGGCCGTCGCAGGGCAGGCCCCCGCCGATGAGCGTGAGCAGGGACACCGGCCCGGTCCGCGCGCCGACGTTTGGAGATGAGCACCCCGCGCTGCACGCCGGGCACCATCACCCGCTCCGTGCCCCACCGGCTCATCGCCGCGTTCAGTGATGCTTACGCGCTCCCGGGCCTCTCCCCGCCCGGCCCGCCGCGCTCCTTCGACCTCATCCCAGCCGTGACACGAGCACCTCGACGGAGCCCCAGCCCACTCGTGGCCGCGAGGGCTCGTGGCGCGAGTCGTCAACACGGTGTCTGAAAACACCCGGAGTTCACGAAGGGTGCGGCGCGCGCCAGCTTCCCGACACTCGTGGGCGCGACACTGAACGTCAGTACACAGGGGGGGGAGCATCGCATGGGAGGCTTCGTGTAGGGTGCTCCGCATGAATCCTGAGAAGCTTGTCTTCGCCCAGACCGTCGAAGCGCTCTTCGTCCGGGCGCTGGAGAACCGCCTGACGCCCGCGTGCCGTGAGCACCTGAAGCGGGCGGGGCTGGACCTCGACCGCCGGCTGGAGCGCGCCTACTCGCTGGAGCAGTGGCGGGAGTTCCTGCGCATCGCGGCCGGCCACGTCTACGGCGGCGTGCCCGCGGAGGCCGCGTACTACTCCCTGGGCGAGCGCTTCATGGATGCCTACTTCGGCACCTTCTTTGGCCGCGCGCTCCTGGGGGTGGGCCGGCTGGCCGGTCCCCGGCGGCTGCTGCTGCGGGCGGACCTGGGCTTTCGCGCCGGCAACAACTTCAGTGAAGTCAAAATCGTCGAGCGCGGCGCGACGTCGTTGGAGCTCTGGATGAACGACGTGCTGGCGGACCAGCCGACGTTCGCGGCGGGGCTCCTGGCGCGCGCGGTGGAGCTGTGCGGGGGCTGGCGGGTGGTGGCGCTGCCGGAGGAGTTCGACGGCACCGCGGCGACGTTCCACCTGCGCTGGAGCGAGGCCCCCGTGGAGGGGGCGCTCAGCGCCACTGAGGATGGGTCCGGAGGCGACGCTCGACCTCAGGCGTGAGGGTGCCTCCATGCGGGGCCCGGGAGGACGAGCGCTCCCAGCGCTCCAGCCACCGGGGCCCCAGGGGGGCCGTGAGGGAGTCGCAGCGGGTCGAGGCCACGGTGGTCTCCCCCTTGGTGCCGGTGGACACGCCGGCGCCCACGTAGAACCCCGCGAGCAGCAGCGTGACGCGGGTGGGCGTGGCCGCGCTGTAGGTCATCAGCAGGGCCCCCTCCCCGTCCTCGCGGCAGTGGCGGCGCACCCGGGCGAGCACGGCTTCCGTCCACATGTCCGGGTTGGACGCGGGTGAGAACGGGTCGAAGAAGACGAGGTCCGCGGGGGGCAGCTCGGCTTCGAGGAAGGGCACCGCGTCCCCCAGCTTGAGGGTCCACTGGATGCCGGGCTCGGACCAGGCGCCGTGCCGCATGAGGTTCTCGGCGGCGGCGCGGAACGGCTGGAGGAAGGGGAAGCCCTCCGCGTCCGCGAGCGCGAGCCGCAGCGGGGCCAGGTCCACCTCGAAGCTGACGATGTGCAGCTCACGCGCGCGGGCCGGGCCCAGCTCGCGGGCGCGGGTGAGCGCGGCGACGGCGTTGGTGGCGGCGCCCAGGCCCACGTCGTGGATGACGAGCGGCGGGCCCGGCTGGCGCAGGCGGTCCGCGAGGCCGGGCTGATCCACGTAGAGGCGGAGGGCCTCCTGCCACGGGCCCACCGCGGGGTGCATGACCTCGCCGTGGCCCAGGTGGCGCACGGCGCGGTGGCCGTTGCGCAGGGTGACGAGCTCGAAGTCGCCGTCGCGCGGATGGGAGGGCTCGGACATGGGGCTCCTGGCCTGGAGGGGGCGTGTGGGAAAGGATGGGTGCCTAGCATGACGACTCCAGGGCAGGAACATCGGGGCGCGCTCCACGGAGGGGACGTCCGGCATGGGGAGGCCCCCTGCGCGGGAGGCCGGGTGCGGCTGTCGCTGCGGGTGGAAGCCTCGACGCGCATGGTCCTGGCGGCGGCGTGGGAGGCCCCGGTGGACGCGGGGCATCCGCTGGCGGCGTGCCTGGAGTCGCTGTGTCAGAACGCGGTGGGCATGGGCGTGGACGTGTTCCTGCGCTTCGACGACTTCCACCTGCGGGCGGGCTGTCCGGACGGGCTGGAGGCGACGGAGGAGGCGGGGCTGGCGGTGCGGGTGTTCCGCCTGGCGTTCAGCCAGTTCCACCCCCGGGCCCTGGGGCCCGCGTACCTGTCGAGCGGGTTGGTGCTGGCGAAGCTGCCGCGCGGCGCGAGTCCGGAGTGGGACGAGCCGGGGTTCTACTTCGCGCACTACTACCGCGAGGAGCTGTGGCCCGCGGCGGTGGAGGAGGCGCGCCGGGGCGGCGTGCTGGGGCCGCGCGCGGCGTGCGCGTTCATCGACGCGCTGCTGGCGAAGGCGGACGACACGGTGGAGCTGGACTGGCCCGTGGAGCAGGGCGCGGCGACCTGGGACTGGCTGACGCGCGTGTGCCTGCCGGCGGTGACGGGGAGCGCCGAGCGGACGCGGCGGTTGCTGGAGGGCGGGTACGGGGGCGCGAGCGGCACGGGCAGCTTCCCCTTCGGGCACCTGGACGGAGGGCCGTGGCATCCGCCGGGGGAGCTGGCGGAGCCCGAGGGCGTGGGGCACGCGGAGTTCATCCTCGGGGACCTGGAGCACCTGCTGCCGGAGCTGCCGAAGGACGGCGTGCTGCTGGCCGCGCCCCGGTGGATGGCGGTGGGCCAGACGCGGGACTCCCCTGCCCTGCGCCGCGCGGAGATTTCGAGCGACGAGGCCGGAGGCTTCGGCCTGTTCAACGCGGCGGCGCACGACGTGGGTGAGGATGATGATTGAGCGTGGGTTCTTCGGGTGGACGCGTGGGCTCTTTGTATCGCTGAGCCTGTCGTGCGCATCAGGACCGGCGCGGTACGCGCAGACCACGGACACAGCAACCAGTGGATGCCTTCGCAATCCCAGCTGTTATACGCAGCCGGGGGATGACGCGTTCCTCCCCTGGGTCAACAAGGCCGCCAGGGCCGCGACCACCGCGGGAGCCGCGCTGAAGGTGCTGGAGGCGGCGGAGGTGTCCCGAATCGAGCAAATGTTGGAGGAGTGCTCGAAGGAGGCGAATCGCGTCGTCAACGAACGCGAGTACGGCGAGGGGAAATACCCAGACGACAAGGAGTGCTTACGCGTCGTCGGCTACGACAAGAAAGGCGGTCCGCTTCGACGGCAGGCCGAACTCGGGACGATGAAGCATGACGTCGCATTCGCATGCGTCCGGCGCGAAATCCTCAGGCTCTTCCCCGAAAATGTCTCCATTGAGCCGCGCTATGACGGGGGCGCCAGGCCCAACAACCCTTCCCTGGCAAACCAGTGGGCGGGCTCGAAGAAGCCCGACATCGTCCTTCACGCTTCAGGCCAGCCGCTCCAGATTCAATGCATCTTCGATTTCAAGTTCCCATGCACCAAGTCAGGCAAGAGCGACCCCCTTGCCAGTTCCGAAACCCAGAAACAGATGGCTCGCTACAAAGAACTGGGCGGAAAGTGCAAACCAGCCATCGTCACGCCTCAAATGGGAGTCGTGCGTGAGTAACTACCCCTCGTACGAGCACTTCGCCACCTCGCTCCCCCGAGTCCAACTGGTCATGCGCGTTGTCTTCTATTTGCCGCACGACCATTCCGTCCTGGCGCCAATCCTCCAACGGGCCCTCGATGCCTACCTTGAGTTCATCCAGCGTAGCGGCGGCGCGCTAACCACCGGGGAGGATCCCGACATCAGTGAGGCTACCTTCCCGCTCACTCCTGAGTACTGGGAGGAAGCGCAACGCCATCTCACGAAGCCTCGCTTCGAGGATTTGGAAGACCTGCAAGAAGACTCCTATTGGTTCCGCCAATTGACCAAGAGGGGCTTCGACACATGGGTGCTTCTCAGGGGGGGACTCTCGGAACCTGACGGCTACCAATTCAGCTTCGAGTCTCGGCTTCCCTGGAAAAAACCTCTTGGGTATAGCGTTCTGGATGTGCAGGTCCCCATGCGTTTCCTGGACGAACAGGGTCCTGGGAAAGCCCATGAACTGGCACGATCGCTGGCGGAGTTCCTCCCCTTCAGCACTGGGCATGCGGGACTGTCGCTTTCCTTCACCCGTGGCAGGGCCATGCTCCTTCCCCTCCTGAAGAATCTGCTGCTCCGGCATCCCGGCTGGGAGGTTCCACGGGAGAGCACGTCGAGCATGGGAGATGGGATCGACGGCATTCACTGGCTGAATTTCCTGGGGTCCTCCATCCTGGCCACGGTGGGAGGCCCCAAGGCGATCCGCGCCCACTTGCATCATCCGGGGACCACGATTGAGGCGTTCACCGGAGACCGTGCCTTGATCAGCCTGGGCCCCGCGCCCCTCGCCGGGGACACGAAGCTGGGCGAAACGCTGCCCGCGTATCGCGAGCTGGCCCGGTTCCTGGAACCATGGCTCCTGCCCTTCGCGCCCTCCGACACCTGGGACGGCTACACCGAGGAGGAGACCCGCCGTTGGTGGCGCCGCTTCCTGGAGGCACCTCCTGAGAAGATCCACGACCCACGCGACGGGTGACCGCGCCGGACGGATTCACGGATTGCCCCAGCACCCGGCGCGCTGATAATCCGCGTACCCGGAGTGTTCACGTCGAGCGGCGGGCCGACGGTCGTGGTCGCGCCTGCCCTCGCGGATCGGGGTTTCTTCGATGCGGTCACAACGCGCTGTCTGGAGCAGGCTCCTGGTGTTCGCCGCGAGCCTGGGCCTTCTGTCCTGCGGGGGGAACGAGCGCCCGGCATCGGCGAACGTCCGCACCACGCACGCCCGTCTCGCGACGGCGCCGGCCTGGTACACCACCGCCCCCATGGCGGCGTCGCGAGGGCAACACGCGGCCGTCCTGCTCCCCAATGGGAAGCTGCTGGTCGTCAACGGCGTCACCAACACCGGCTTCGTGGGCACGGCGGAGCTGTACGACCCCGCCACCAACACCTGGAGCCCCGCGGGGACCCCGGGCATCCAGGGCAACGTCACCGAGGCCATCCTCCTGCCCACCGGCAAGGTCCTGGTCCTGAACGACGGCTCGCTGACCGGCCGCGTCTACGATCCCGCGACCGGCACCTGGTCCGACTCCGGCGACATGTCCGCGAGCCGCCTCATCCCCACGGTCACGCTGCTGGACTCGGGGCAGGTCCTCGTCGCGGGCGGCACCAGCGCCGGGGGCGTCCGCCTCACGACCGCGGAGCTCTATGACCCCGCGACGAACACCTTCACCCTCACGGGCGCCATGACCCTGGGCCGCGGCGCGCACGTGGCGACGCGGCTGCGTGACGGGCGGGTGCTCGCGGTGAGCGGCTTCAGCGGGAGCGACGAGGTCGCCGACGCGGAGCTCTACGACCCGGCGACCGGCACCTGGTCCGCCGCCGCGCCCCCGCTCGTGCCCCGGCACTACGCCTCCAGCACCCTGCTCCCCGACGGCCGCGTCCTCGTCGCCGGCGGCTTCGCCTCGGGCGGCGTGACGACCCAGTCGGAGCTCTACGACCCGGTCGCCAACACCTGGACCGCGACCGGCAGCCTCGCGTTCCCCCGCGCCGGCCACCAGACCACGCTGCTGCCCGACGGCCGCGTCCTCGTCACCGGCGGCGCCGTCACCGGCTCACCCGCACAGGCCGTGGCCGAAATCTACGATCCCGCCACCGGCACCTGGACCGCCGCGGGCGCGATGAGCGTGGGCCGCGAGAACCACACCGCGACGCTGCTGCCCACCGGCAAGGTGTTCATCACGGGTGGCTTCAGCCTGTCCCCCTCCACGACGTTCTTCGCGTCGACGGAGGTCTATGACCCCGCCGTGAGCCAGTGGTCCCCAGCCGGCAACATGGGCACGCCCCGCACCGACTCCGCGGTGGCGCTCCTGCCCTCGGGCAAGGTGCTCGTGGCGGGCGGCCGCGGCGCCTTCACGTCGTCACCCGCGGCGGAGCTGTATGACCGCGCGGCCAACACGTGGGCCCCCCTGCCCGACCTCGACGTGCCGCGCGAGCGCGCCACCGCCACGCTCCTGCCCTCCGGACAGGTCCTGATCGCCGGCGGCCGCGACGTGAGCACCTCGACGCCGAGCGTGCAGCGCTTCGACCCCACCACCAACGCGTGGCTCGCCACGGCGTCGCTCCTGGAGCCGCGGCACCTGCACACCGCCACGCTCCTGCCGGATGGGCGGGTGCTCGTCGTCGGCGGCCAGACCAACACCACGGTGCTCGGCACCGCGGAGGTCTATGCCCCGGACACGGATACGTGGGCGGCCGCCGGCTCGCTCGTCGCCGCGCGCGCGGGGCATCGCGCCATCCTGCTTCAGGACGGGCGGGTGCTCGTCGCTGGAGGCCACAACGGCAGCGGCACGGCGCTGGCCTCGGTGGAGCTGTACGACCCCGCCACCAACACCTGGACGTCGGCGGCCAACCTCGCGGACGCCCGCGACGAGCTGTCGCTGACGCTGCTGCCGTCGGGACAGGTGCTCGCGGCGGGCGGCATCGCGGCCGCCACGGAGCTCACGTCCACGGAGCTCTACACCCCGGGCACCAACACCTGGACCACCGTGGGCGCGCTCGCGCAGCCGCGCTGGCTGCACTCCTCCGCGCTGCTGCCCTCCGGCAAGGTGCTGGCGACGGGCGGCATCACCACCAATAGTGACTACGCCACGACGGCGGAGGCCTACGACCCCATGCTGGGTCGCTGGACCACGGTCGCGGATCCCACCACCCAGGGCGGGCTCTTCAGCGTCGCGCTCCCGTCAGGGGAGCTGCTCCTGGCGGGCGGCACGGCCGCCCCCACCGCGGAGCTGTTCAACGAGAGCGGCGCGCCGCCCGCGTGGCGGCCCACCGTGACGAGCCCGGCGACCCTCGTCGCCGCCTGCCCCACCGTCCTGGAGGGCCTCCTGTTCCGGGGCATCTCCGGCGGCGGCAGCGGCACCTACTCCGACTCTTCCACCGATTTCCCCCTGGTGCGGCTGCGCGCCGCGGAGGGCGGTCGTCTGTGGACGCTCCCCAGCAGCGACACCTCGGCCACGCGCGCGACGGTGACCGTCCCCGCCGGAACGCCGCTGGGCACCTACGGGCTCTCCGCCTTCGCCAACGCCATCTCCGGGGGCCGCATGGTGACCGTCGTCGCCAACCAGCCCCCAGCAGCGCAGGACCAGGCCGCCACCACGGGCAAGGACACGGCCGTGGCGCTGACGCTGGCCGGAACGGATCCGGACGCCGGCCAGGTGTTGAGCTGGACCGTCGTCACCCAGCCACAGCACGGCACGCTGACCGGCACGCCGCCCGCGCTCACGTACACGCCCGCGCCGGGCTACGTGGGGACGGACAGCTTCACCTACCGCGTGCGCGACTGCGCCGACGACAGCAACGTCGCGACCGTCAGCCTCACCGTGGTGGATGGCGCGGCTCCCACCCTCACCTGCCCTGCGGACGTCACCGTGGAGGCGACCGGCGCGGACGGCGCTGTCGTGACCTACGACCCGGCGGTGCTGGATCCGGCGGGGCTCCCGGTGAGCTACTCGCAGGCGTCGGGCTCCCGCTTCCCGCTCGGCGCCACGACCGTGACGGCGACCTCCACCGGCCTCACCTGCACGTTCCTGGTGACGGTGCAGGACACCACGCCGCCCGCGCTCACCTGCCCCGCGAACACCACGGCGGCGCGGAACGAGCCGGTGACGTTCGAGCCCACCGCCACGGACGCGGTGACGGACAACCCGACCGTGACGTCCTCGCCCGCGTCGGGCAGCACGTTCCCGCCGGGAGCGACGGACGTCACCGTCACCGCCACGGATGACGCGGGCAACACCGCGCAGTGCACGTTCCAGGTCCGCGTCCAGGCCCAGGTCGTGGAGATCGCCGGAGGCGGCTGTGACAGCGCTGGCGGCACGTCCTCCGCGCTCGCCCTCCTCGCCGCGCTCGCGGCCTGGGGCGGCTCGCGCCGTCGTCAGCACCCGGCCCGGGGGAACTGAGACATGCGCTCCCTCTTTTCTCGAATGGACTCCGCCTTGCGCATGAAGACCCAGAGCTGGGCGCTGGCCGCGCTGCTGGCCACCGCCGTCACCCCCGCCGCGTTCGGGCAGACCACCCCCCGCCCCATCGTCCCCATGGACCTGGAGCGCCTGCGCTTCCAGCCCGCGGCGACGGACTCGATGTTCGTGGACACCGGCCGCGTGCTTCCCGAGGGCGGCTACCGCCTGCTCCTCATGGTCAACTACGAGCGCGGCATCCTGCTGCTCCAGGGCGATGACGGGCTGGAGCGCTCCATCCTCCACTACCGCACCGCGGGCTGGCTGGCCGGCGCGTGGTCGCCGGTGGACCGGTTGGAGTTCTCCGCGAAGCTGCCCGTCATCATCGCGCAGGGCGGCCATGGCGCGGAGCAGCTGGTGGGCGTGAGCGAGCCGGACTCGTTCGGCCTGGGCACGCCGGAGCTGGGCGTGCGCTACGAGCTGCTGCGGCGCGAGGAAGGCGCGCCGGTGTTCCTGGGCCTGGGCCTGGACATCGGGCTGCCCGGCGGCACGGCGGACGCGTTCGGCCGGCAGGCGGGCTGGGCCGGGTTCCAGGTGGCGCCCCGCGTGTCGGTGAGCCGCGAGGTGGGGCCCGTGGTGCTGGGCGCCAACGCGGGCGTGCGGATCCGCTCGAAGGAGGTCGAGCCGGGCCGCGACTTCGGCACCGAGCTGGAGCAGGGCGTCGTGGTGGCCACGCGCGGCAAGGGGCTGCGCGGTGAAGTGGCGCTGCAGGCCGCCGAGTCGCTGGTGGAGTCGGACCTGGCGCTGGAGCTGCTGGGCGGCGTGCGGCTGCCGGTGGGCGCCGGCTTCGAGGCGTTCGCGCTCGCGGGACATGGCTTCACGGACATCCCGGGCACGCCGTCGTTCCGGCTGGGCGCGGGCATCGCGTACGCGAACGAGCCCGAGCCCGCGGACAAGTGCCGCACCGGCCGCAGCCACACGCCCGAGCAGTGCCCGAACGAGGACGACGACGGCGACGGCGTGGCCAACAAGGACGACCGCTGCCCGCTGGAGGCGGGCACGGCGGAGAACGGCGGCTGCCCGGACAAGGACTCGGATGGCGATGGCGTGCCGGACCGCGAGGACCAGTGCCCGACGCAGGCGGGAGCGGCGCGCGACCACGGCTGCCCGGCGCCGGACGCGGACAACGACGGCGTTCGCGACGACGAGGACGCCTGCCCGAACGAGGCTGGCCCCGCCTCCGAGCGCGGCTGCCCCGTGAAGGACTCGGATGGCGACGGCGTGCCGGACAAGGACGACGCCTGCCCGAACGAGGCTGGCCCCGCCTCCGAGCGCGGCTGCCCCGCGAAGGAACAGCCCCAGCCTCCGGAGGAGAAGCCCGCCGAGACGAAGTCGCCGCTGGAGCACATCGTCCAGTTCCCGGTGAACCAGTCGGAGCTCCAGGAGCGCGAGCGGCAGCAGCTGGATGACATCGCCGCGTACCTGAAGGCGAACCCGGAGCTGCACATCCGGATCGAGGGCCACACGGACAACAGCGGTCCGGAGGACGCCAACCGCACGCTGAGCCAGCAGCGCGCGGACCGCGTGCGCGCGTACCTCATCCAGAAGGGCATCGCGGGCTCGCGGCTGGAGGCGAAGGGCTACGGCCCCGACCGTCCGCGCGTGTCCAACGAGACGCCGGAGGGCCGCAGCGACAACCGCCGCGTGGAGTTCATCCCCGTGACGGGGAGCTGAGCCCCGCGAGCATCGAGGTGACGCCGCTTCGTGGATCCCCCCACGAAGCGGCGCATGGCCGCGCAGATGAGGCGGGCGTGGGGGGCCTCCTCCACGCCCGTTCCGCGTCACGCCTCTTCGGGGTGCAGCTGCACCAGCGCCGGGAGCTCGGCCGCGCGCTCGCGCAGGCGGGCCTTGGGCCGGATGGCCACCGGGACGCGGGACGCCGCGAGCAGGTCCAGGTCGAACACGTTGTCGCCGAAGGCCGCGCAGAGCGGCCGGTCCGTGCGCTGCCTCAGGCTGTTCACCTTGCCGGGGCCGTAGGGCACGGGCTCGAGGACGGACGTCAGCAGCCGCCCGCCCTCCTCCTTCGGCGTGCACGCCAGCACGAAGTCCGGCGTGAGCCCCACCTCGCGCACGGCGGCCTCCACCACCGCGCGAGGCGACGCGCTGACCACGTAGCAGTCCACGCCCTGCCCCCGGGCCCACTCCACCACGCGGCGGGCCTCCGGGTGGACGCGGCCGGCCACGCCCCTGCGGGACACGACGTCCTGGGCGAAGTGGCGCAGCTCCTCCGCGTGCCAGCCGGCGAAGATCCACGCCATCATCTCGTAGGTGTCCTTCTCCGGCAGCCGCCCGGCCTCGAACGCCTTGAAGAGCGCATGCGCCAGGGTCACCGCGTCCGGCTGGGCCTCCACGCCATGGCGGGCGCCCAGCGACGCCAGGGCCACGCGCGCCTCGGGGCGCACGCCGCCGTGCTCCAGCAGGGCGAGGAACAGGTCATCGCCCACGTCCCCGCTCCAGAGCGTCCCGTCCCCGTCGAAGGCCAGCACGCCGTCCGGCGTCCGCTCCACCTCGCGCCGGATGCGCTCCAGCGTCTCCTCGACCCGCTCGATCCTCATGGGCGGCATCCTCGCTGGCCGAGCCGTCCAGTGTCATCCGTGTCCAGGCGGACACGGCACGGGCTGTTCACTCACACGCCGTCGGGGCGTGACTACCTTCCCGGGCATGGCACGAACGGAGAAAGAGAAGATGCTCGCGGGCGAGCTGTACGTCGCCGCCGACCCGCAACGGGTGGCCGAGCGGGCCCGGAGCCAAGCCGGCCCATCACCCTCGGCGCCAAGGTGTGGATTGGCGGCGGGTCCATCATCTGCCCGGGCGTCACCATCGGCGAGGGGACCACCATCGGCGCGGGCAGCGTGGTGACGCGGGACATTCCCCCGGCGGTCTTCGCCGCAGGCAACCCCTGCCGCGTCATCCGCAACCTCCGGTAGCGGGGCTCCACGTCGTCGCGACGGGCGACGGCAGCTCCGCGGAGGGGACCTCAGGCGACGGCCTGGTGGGTCTCGGTGATGCCCTGGTACTTGTAGGCGCTGCCGTCGTAGGGGGTGATGGCCTCGTCGGCCTTCTTGGTGCAAGCCGCGGCGGTGGGGTCGAAGGCCTGGTACTGGCCCTTGTCATCCTTGAACTCCACCCACGCGTGGTCGCCCCGGTCCGTCTTGCCGAAGACGACGCGCGCGTCCACGCCGGCCTGCTCGAAGCGCTGCTCGGCCTCGATGGCCATGTCCACGCAGACGCCGGACTTGGACGCGTCGAAGTTGCTGGCGTTGTTCATGGCGGCGTCCCACGTCTTGCCGCCCGAGTAGTCGTAGTTCCAGGACGTGGCGTCCTTCGCGATGTCCTGGGCCACCTGCTCCGCGCTCTTGCCGGAGGACGGGCCCTTCGCGCCCTGCGCCTGCGTGGGCTGCGACTGGGCGGGAGCGGGAGCCGGGGCCGGCGAGGGCTGCGCCTTCTGGGCCTGGGCCTTGGACGGCTCGAAGCTGTCGCGGTTCCAGCGCTGCTGGAAGCTCTGCGTGTTGGTGGGCTTCGGGCCCTGGGCCTTCGCGCCCTCGCCCTTCAGCAGGGACTCCTTCGTCAGGCCCAGCTCCTTCAGCAGCGCGGCGAACTCCTTGGGCTGCTTCGCGGAGTCCACCGTCTTCACCGGCGAGCCGTCCGGGCTGACGACCTTCACCACGACGTTCCGCGGGGCCTGCGCGACATCGGAAGGGGACTTCGCGCACGGGCTGGAGGACGGACGCGACAGGGAGGAGATCGCCATGGGACAGGGCCTCGAAGGAACCGCGGGGATGCCTGACCCATGAGCACGTCGTGTGCCAACGCTCGGGGGCATGGGGTGAACGCCAAACCCCTGTGTTTCCAGGGCTCATGGGCCCACCCTCGTCAGCGAAGGCCCGCGCCGCTGATGACTGCCGTTGGTGGGGTGATGTCCGGCGTCATCACCCCCGGTCATTCCACGCGATGCCGCGGGCGGGCTCCAGCGCCGCTGACGACGGTGTCGCTCCGTCCCACGGGCCTACGCTGAGTCGGCGGCGCCGTCGGGCTCCGGCTCGTCCGGGCCCTCCACGGTGCGCTCCAGCGTGCGAGCGAGCGCGGCCCGGGCCTCCGAGACCTCCTCGCTCCCGGCCCGCGAGGGGACCGGCACCGTCGACTCCAGCTCGTCCGGGTGCAGGCGGAACCACTTGGCGACGAGCATCAGCTCCTGGGCCTCCTGCGCGCGAAGGCCCATCGCCTCCGGCTCCGGCACGGCGAAGATGTCCCGCACCCGAGCCTCCAGCGCCGCGTGCTGCTTCGGCGTTCGGGGCGCGGGCGCCTCCGCGCGGATGCGTCCCCGCCGGAGCACATACACGCGGTCCTCGCCGCCGTGTCCGCGCACCGTGTAGACCAGCGACAGGCGTCGCAGCGTGCGGCCCAGCTCGACGATCCACGCCTGCACGTTCTCCAGCCGCTCCGCGCGGTCGCGCAGCTCCGCCGCGTATTCGAACTGGAGGCGCCGCGCCGCCATGGCCATGCGCTCGCGGAGGATGACCAGCGGCCGGTCCGACTCGCCGTTGAGGAACGCCCGAGCCAGCGCGACCTGCGCCAGGTACTCCGCCGCCGTGCACCCGCCCGCGCACGGGGAGAGGCACCGCGCCGTCTGCCCGCGCATGCACCGAGGGTCGTCCTTCAGGGGGAAGAGCTGGATCTGATCCGCCAGCCGCATGGGCGTCTCGGACGGGCAGTCGCGCAGCTCCAGCAGATCATTCACCGCGCGCACCACGTCCGCCAGGGTGTGCCGGCCGTGGAAGGGCCCGAAGTACTCCGCGCTCCCGCCGCCGCCGGGCTGCCCCACCACGCGCAGCCGGGGCACGGCCTCGCGCGTGAGCTGGAGGAAGCAGTGCGCGCGGTCGCGCTTGTGCTCCACGTTGTAGAGGGGCCGGTGGCTCTTGATGAGCCGGAACTCGCGGAGGAGCGCCGCGAACTCGCTGGCCGTGTACTCCCACTCCACCTGGTGCGCCTGGGCGACGATCTCCCAGGCCTTCTCGCCCTCCTCCGCGCGGAAGTACGACAGGAGCCGCGTGCGCACGCGCACGGACTTGCCCACGTAGAGCAGCTCTCCGGCGGGCCCGAAGAACCGATACACGCCGGGCCGGTTCTCCGCGCTCGCGCGGACGTGACTCAGGAGGGTGGCGACGCGCGGGTCCATGAGGCGGGAGGCACCGCAGGCTAACCCGTCCCGTCCCGCCGCACCGCCCTTCACGAGGTCCGGGGCGCAACCCGGCCGCAGGGCGGGCGGAGGGACACGCGCCCGGACTTCAGCCCACGTCCTTCAGGGTGGCGGCGGTGGCCGCGGCCTCGTCCTTCAGGTCCTTGGGCGTGGCGATGGCCGCCTTGAGCTCGCGGTACGTCTGCGCATAGCCGTTGCGCAGGATGCCTTCGCGCACGCGCTCCATGAGCCTCTGGTAGTGCCGCACGTTGTGCACGGACAGGAAGCGCGAGCCCAGGTGGTGCTTGCCGCGCATCAGGTGCTGGAGGTAGCCGCGCGAGTACTTCTTGCACACGTAGCAGTCGCACTCGGGGTCGAGCGGCCCGTCCTCCAGGCGGTACGCGGTGCGGGAGATGCGCACCAGGCCCTGGAACGTGTACGCGTAGCCCTGCTGCGCCATCTTCGTGGGGATGATGCAGTCGAACATGTCCACGCCGCGCAGCACCGCCTCCAGCAGGTCCGTGGGCGTGCCCACGCCCATCAGGTAGCGAGGCTTGTCCTGCGGCAGGGACGCGGTGGCGCGCTCGGTCATCGTGTCGCGCTCGACCTTGGTCTCGCCCACCGCCAGCCCACCGATGGCGAACCCGTCGAAGGGCAGCTTCGTGAGGAACGCGGCGCTCTCGTCGCGCAGGGCCGGGTGCACGCCGCCCTGGACGATGCCGAACAGCGCCTGGCCCGTGGGGCGCGCCTCCTTCGCGGCGAGGCTGCGCACGGCCCAGCGGTGGGTGCGCTCCATGGCCTCGCGGGTGCCGGCCTCGTCCGTGCGCGAGTCGATGCACACGTCCAGCACCATCATGATCTCCGAGTTGATCGCCTGCTGCATGGCGATGCTGGACTCGGGGCTCAGGAGCCGGCGGCTGTTGTCGTAGAAGCTGCGGAAGTGCGCGCCCTTCTCCGTGATGAGCCGGTCCTCCGGCAGGGAGAAGATCTGGAACCCGCCCGAGTCCGTGAGCACGGCGCCGTCCCAGCCCATGAAGGGGTGGATGCCGCCGAAGCGCTCGAACACCTCCGGGCCGGGCCGGAGCATGAGGTGGTAGGTGTTGGCGAGGAGGACCTTGGCCCCCGTCTCCTTCACCTCCTCCATGGCGAGGTGGCGGAAGCCGGCGTGGGTGGCCACCGGCATGAACATCGGCGTGGGGAAGGACCCCTTGCGGGTGTGCAGGATGCCCGTGCGGGCGCCGGTGGGGTCGGTGTTGAGGAGCTCGAAGCGGACGGCCATTGTCGGGCCTTATACCCAGCCCGCCCGTCCGGGGGCACCCGCTTCCTGGGGGTCGCCCGCCCGGTCACCAGGAGGCCCGGGGCCCCGCCCGGCTCCCTCGGGAGGCCCCGGTTTCCCTACCCGGCCCCCGGGGGCTGGGGGGATGGCGAGGAGTGGAAGCCGGCATTTCCGGGGCGCGCCGGCGGTTACATTGGGTCCTCCGGTACGCCGCCGGGCTTCGATCTACCGCGCGTCTTGGGTCGCCGCGCCATTTCCGTTACAAGCCGCCGCCATGTTCAACGTCATCAACGTCTCCAAGGCCTATGGGCCCAAGAAGCTTTTCGAGGAGGTCAACGTCGCCTTCTCGCCGGGCCGCCGCTACGGCCTGACCGGTCCGAACGGGGCCGGCAAGTCCACGTTCATGAAGATCCTCGCGGGGGACGAGGAGCAGGACATGGGCGAGGTCATCCGCCCGCGCAAGCTGGGCATCCTGCGCCAGGACCACTTCCGCTACGAGAACGACCGCGTCCTGGACGTGGTGTTGATGGGCAACCGCCACCTGTGGGCGGCGATGGACGAGAAGAACAAGCTGCTCGCCAAGGCCGACATCACCGAGGAGGACGGCAACCGGCTGGGTGAGCTGGAGGGCGTCATCGCGGAGGAGGACGGCTACTCCGCGGAGAGCGACGCGGCGACGCTGCTGTCAGGCCTGGGCATCGAGGAGTCCTTCCACGAAGGGCCCATGCGCCAGCTCACGGGCGGCCTGAAGCTGCGGGTGCTGCTCGCGCAGGCGCTGTTCGGCAAGCCGGAGGGGCTGCTGCTCGACGAGCCCACGAACAACCTGGACATCGACTCCATCCGCTGGCTGGAGAACTTCCTCCACGTGTACGAGGGCACGCTGATCACCATCAGCCACGACCGGCACTTCCTGAACGCCATCTGCACGCACATCGCGGACATCGATTACGAGACCATCATCCAGTACACGGGTGGTTACGACGACATGGTCCGGCAGAAGTCGCAGCTGCGCAGCCGGGTCGAGTCCGAGACGGCGGAGAAGAAGAAGAAGATCGCCCAGCTGCAGGACTTCGTGGCGCGCTTCCACGCGGGTACGCGCGCGTCGCAGGTGCAGAGCCGCATCAAGCAGATCGAGAAGCTGAAGACGGAGGACCTGAAGCGCTCGAACATCGCGCGGCCGTTCATCCGGTTCGACCAGAAGGTGGCGAGCGGGCGGCAGACGCTGATGTTCGAGGGGCTGCAGAAGTCCTTTGACGGGGTGCCGGTCATCAAGCCGTTCACGGGCCTGGTGTGCAAGGGCGAGCGCATCTGCGTGATTGGCCGCAACGGCGTGGGCAAGTCGACGCTGGTGAAGATGCTGGCGGGCAAGCTGGAGCCGGACGCGGGCAGCATCACCTGGGGGCACCAGGCGTCGGTGGGCTACCTGCCGCAGGACCACCACGGCGTCATCCACAAGGGGACGACGTGCTTCGGCTACCTCCGGGAGATCAGCGAGAAGCTGACCAACGAGGAGATCTCCGGCGTGCTGGGCCGGATGCTCTTCTCGGGTGAGGAGCGGATGAAGAACACGGACACGCTCTCCGGTGGTGAGACGGTGCGCGTGCTGTTGTCCAAGCTGATGATCATGCAGGACAACGTGTTGATCCTGGACGAGCCGACGAACCACCTGGACCTGGAGTCCATCGCGGCGCTGGCGGAAGGCCTGGCGAGGTTCGAGGGCACGGTCATCTGCGTGACGCACGACCAGGAGCTCATCTCCGAGGTCGCGACCCGCATCTGGAGCCTGGAGGCGGGCAAGGACGTGCTCGACTTCAACGGCCCCTACTCCGAGTTCATGGAGAAGCACGCGGACGCGGCGCTGAAGCGCCGGTAGTCAGCAGCACGGCAAGACGACGCAGCGCGAACGCCGCCCGTTTCCGGTCCTCCGGAAGCGAGGCGGCGTTTTCGTGCGGGTGTCAATCACCCATTCGAGGCATTGGAAATCCACATTCACTGACATGACAATGACGCTCGTGAATAGCAACTCTCGTACCGAGGGAACCATGCTCCACCTGGTAGTCCACCACGATAACGATCCGAGTCGTCCCTATTTGAATTGTTGGATTGACGCGAACAGAGTTCAAACCATCACCACTACGGTCGAGATCGGGCACCTTTGTGAGTCGGCCGCACAACGTGGTGAGCGGATTCGATTTCACAGATGTGGCTACGGCGCTTCAAAGCCGCTTGTTTGTGCCGAGGCCAGGGTCACCGCAGTTCAGTTCGTGGATAAGAAGACGTGCCTTGTACACTTCGACAGCCACACCGTGCTCCAAGAAGATCCGCAGGTCAGTCCCCAGCGGGGAACCAACTGGTATCGAAATGTTTCCCAGCAGCACAAAAAATGAATCTCATCCGACACCTCCTTATCCGCCTCCACCCATCGGTTATTGATGACCGTATCCACTGAGGAGGACTTCGTACTCCTCACGCGCGAAGGTTTGGGCGCCCTGGTGGAGGTTCGGAGTTCGGTAGGCAGAGCGGAGCTCCACAGACGTTGCCTTCGCGAACCGGCGCGTCAACCGCATCAACGAGCGCAAGGAGTTCTTCCGAGTCAGCCTGGATGAGATCGCGGAAGCCGTGCGCAAGCACCACGGTGAGTTCGAACTGACGCGGCTCGCGGAGGCGGCGGAGTACCGCAAGTCGCTTGCGCTCCTCGATGAGGAGCAGCACGAGCCCAACCAGAAGGCGGTCGCGTAGCGCCAGCTTCGCCCTGAAGGAGACGAGGTCGTGTAGCGTCCAGCGCGCTCATGCCCGCTCCCTGCTCGTCAGCCATCAGCGCCAGAAGGCACATCAGCCTCTTTCTAGCGCTTCTCCCCTTCCACGTCGGCGCGGTCCCCATGCCCGCGAACCCGCTGGTGGGTGTCTGGGGCAGTGAGCGCATCCTCGGTCCTCAGGTCCGAGGCGAACTGACTTTGCTACGCGAAGGGAACTCCTGGCG
>JAFADT010000911.1 GCA_023424585.1 Pseudomonadota bacterium | reverse complement strand
CACCCACTCCGTGTGGCCGAAGGGCGTGACGATGGGCCCGTCCGGCAGGCGCCAGAAGGGGTGGCCCGCCATGCCCGTCATCCCCACGACGATGCCGGCGTGCTGCACGGTGCCTTCCGGGAAGAGGAGCTTCGCGCCCACCGCGCCCACCTCCGGGCGCTGCGCCTGGGACACCAGCTCCGTGAGCCAGCCGGGGTCCACCACCTCCATGTCGTTGTTGAGGAACAACAACAGCTCGCCCGTGGCCTGCCGCGCGGCCCAGTTGTTGATGGCCGGGTAGTTGAAGGGGAAGTCCCAGGTGCGCTTCACCACGCGCGGATCCGTCAGCGTGTCCAGGAGCGCGAAGGTCTCCGGACGGACGCTGTTGTTGGAGACGAGCACCAGCTCGAAGTGCGGGTACTTCGTGCGCGTGAGCAGCGTGTCCGTGAGCGTCTTGAGGAGGTCCGGCCGGTCCTTGAACGGGACGATGATGGACACCTTCGGGGCGCCGCGGATGGCGTAGCGCACGCGGTAGCGGCCCGGGCCGGGCACCGTCACCTCGGCGTCCTCGCCCCGGCGGGCCAGGTGCTCGGCGAGCGCGCGGCGGCCCTCCGGGGACACCTGCCCCGTGGCGCCGGCGCGCCGGTGGTAGAGCAGGTGCGGCACGTGGCCGATGCGCTCCGAGGCCTCGCTGATGCGCAGGAAGAGGTCGTACTCCTCCGCGCCCGGGAAGCCATCGCGGAAGCCGCCCACGGCCTCCACCAGCGAGCGGCGCGCCATCACGCCCCGGCCCAGGTAGTCCACGGAGCGCAGCAGGTCCGGAGACCAGTCCGGCTTGAAGAAGGGGCCGGCGCGGCGGCCGCGCGTGTCCAGCCGGTCCTCGTCGCCGTAGACGACGTCCAGGCCGGGATCCGCGACCAGGGCGCGGGCCACCTCCGCCAGGGCATGCGGGGCCAGCGTGTCCTCCGCGCCCAGCACGCCCACGAAGTCACCGCTCGCGGCCTGGAGGCCCACGCGCAGCGCGCGGGCGACGTCCGTGGGCCCGCTGAGCGTCACCCGGCGGATGCGCGGCTGGCGACGCGACGAGCCCCACGGCTCCGGTAGCGCGGGGCCGTCCTCCGGCCCCACCAGCACCAGCTCCCACTCGGGGTAGAGCTGGGCCTCCACCGACGCGAGGCACTCGCGCAGGTGCGCGGGACTGGCCCCCGCGAGGGCCACCAGCAGGGACAGCCGGGGCCGCCGCGGCAGGCGCTGCACGGCCGCGCGGGCTGCCTGGATGGCCGCGGGCTCGCGCAGCGTGCACCAGTGGTGGAAGTCCTCCAGGGCGGGCACGGGCGGCGGCGGCGTGCGCACGCCGAGGATGGCGGCCAGCGCCACCACCGCCTCACCGTTGAAGCGGGACTGCCGGCGCAGCACCTCGCGCCACAGCGGCGCGGAGGCCCGGATGCCCCGAGGCATTCCTGGCTGGGCCAAGGGAGACGCCAGCGCCGTCAGCCGCGCCACACGGTGCGTGGCGTCCTGCGGATCCGGCGTCCCGGCTCCCGGGGTGGCGGCGACTCCCAGCAGCGTCTCGCGCATCAGCGCGTTCCACTCCGTCTGGCGCGCGAGCAGCGGATCCAGCAGGGGCCGCATCGCCCGGCGCCACGCGCGCCACGCCAGCGCCCAGACCTTGTCCACGGGGGCGAACCCCCGTGCCCCGAAGCGCCCGCGGCCTCGCGCTTCCGTCGCAGCGCTTGTCCAAACTCCAGCGCCCTGCGACCCATCAACGGTGCCGGAACCTCGCGCGCCCTGCGCCTCGCTGGCGGCGCTCGCCGAAACGCCAGAAGCGCTGCCCCGCGCCTCATTCGGCCCGCTGGCCGGAGCACCAGGACCGGCGCCTCGCGTCCCATACGGCCCGCTGGCGGCTCCCGCCGAACCGCCCTGCCCGGCCCCCTCCGCGTCCAGCTGTCCCCGGACCCACTCCGTCAGGTCTTCACGGGTGCCCTGGTCGCGCCGGGCCTCCAGCCGCTCCAACACGCGCAGCACGCGCTGGTTGAAGGCCGCCTGGGGCTTCAGCCACTCGACGTGGAGCGGCCGCAGGCCCAGCACGAAGGCGCGCTTGGCGGCCGTCACCCACTGCCCTCCCGACGCCCGGTGCGACGGCGGCACGGAGAACTCGAACGGCACGGCGAGCCGGGCCGCCGCGAGCAGCGGCGACAGGGGCGTGTTGGCCGGAGGCACCCGCCGGCGCAGCGCCTCCGTCAGCGCCGCCAGCTCCTGCGCATGGGCCTCGGAGGGCTCCGCGCGCAGGGCGGCGATGCGCTCGGCGAGCTCACCGGCGGACGATGCCTCCTGGCCCCCCTCGGGCACGCTTTGGAACAAGGTGCTCACCTCCCAGGCGCCTCCCCTTCTTCAAGGCCCCGAGCCGCGGCGCGCGGGTGGGCCTCCTCCCCCTCAGGAGGCCGCGGCATGCTTGGACACGGAGACCGCCTGGACGGGAGCGGCCGGAGCCTCCTCCACCACCCAGGAATGCTCCGGTCGGAAGACGCCCCGGTCGTCATGCTCCGTGGACACGGAGAAGGTGCAGCGCGCTTCCCGGCCCGGCTCCGGGTTCGCGGTGTTGCCCGTCTTCAGCTCCACGCTCAGCACGTAGGAGCCGCCCAACAATCCCACTCGCGGCAGCACAAAGCGCAGCCGGCCCTGCGGCGGCAACGGCGTCGGCAGCGGCACCCGGTCCGTCCGGGTGCTCGTCACGTACAGCACCGCCCCATCCGCGCTGGACAGCGTGAGGACGAACTCCACGTCCTCCGCCGGCTCGCGCGCCACGTAGTCGATGCAGGCCTCCGCCCGCGCCTCCGCGGTGATGAGCCCCAGCTCCTCGCCGCGCGGCCCGCTCAGCCACACCCGCGACACGGCCAGCGACGGCGACGCCGGCGGCTCGTCCCGCACCACCGGGCCCTCCGGCAGTGAGGGCAGCGCCCCGCCCCCTTCCGTCAGGGCCGGCGGGGTGAACACCGTGGAGCGCGCCTCCGCGAGCGACACCGCCTGCCGGTACTCCGCGGCGATCTCCGCCGGGGTCCCCACGCGGCGGATCCGCCCGCCGTCCAGCCACGCCGCCTGGTCGCACCAGCGCTCCACGGTGGACATGTCGTGCGTGACGAGGACGATGGTCTTCCCCAGCCGCTTGAACTCCGTCATCTTCGCGAGGCTCTTCTTGCTGAAGTGCTCGTCGCCGACGGCGAGGATCTCATCGATGATGAGGATGTCCGGGTCCACGTGCGTGGCCACGGAGAACGCCAGGCGCATGTACATGCCGCTGGAGTACGTGCGCACCGGCTCGTCGATGAACTCCCCCAGCTCGCTGAACGCGATGATGTCGTCCATCTTCGCGCGCACCTCGGACCGGGACATGCCGAGGATGATGCCGTTGATGAGGATGTTCTCCCGGCCGGAGAAGTCCGGGTGGAAGCCCGCGCCCAGGTCCAGCAGCGCGGAGATGCGCCCGTTCACCTGGATGCGCCCGGAGGTGGGCGCGTAGATGCCGGTGATCAGCTTCAGCAGCGTGCTCTTGCCGGAGCCGTTGCGCCCCAGGATGGCCACCGTCTGGCCCTTGGGGATGCGCAGGTTGACGCCGCGCAGGGACTCGATGAAGCGGTTGCCCTGGACGGCCGCGTTGCGCTGCCCGCGCAGCCACCGCACGAGCTCCGACTTGAACGTGGTGTACTCCCCCCGGATGGTCTTCTTCCGGAAGTTCTTCACCACGTCCTGGATGACGATGGCGTCCTCGGTCGGTGACTGGGCCATCTAGATGGACTCCGCGAACTCCTCGCGGCGGCTCTCGAAGATCTGCGTGGCACCCCACAGCAGCACGAGCGAGACGCCCAGGAGCGACACGAGCGGCACCGCTTCCGGCAGCCGGTGCTCGTAGAAGATGGCCTGGTACGAGGTGATGAGGATGGACATCGGATTGAGCACCTGCAGCGCGCGCCGGTACTCCTCCGGGATGGTGGACAGCTTGTAAAGCACGGGCGTCACGAAGAACCACAGCGTCATCAGGTTCATCACGATGTGCTGCAGGTCCCGGAACGTCACGTTGAAGGCGCTGACCGCGTACACCACCGCGAACGTGAAGCACATCTGGACCAGCACCACCACGGGGAACAGCACCACGTGCCAGGTGGGCACCACTCCGAAGAGCAGCCCCAGCGCCACCATCAGGGGCAGCGAGAAGACGAAGTTGCAGAAGTTGGTGGCCACCACCGTGGCCGGCAGCACCTGGGCCGGGAAGCGCACCTTGGTCATCAGGTCGCGCCGGTCGCTGATGGCGCTGGCCCCCGCCGACACCGACGTGGAGAACCAGATCCACGGCAGGAGCCCCACGAACATGAAGTACGCGTAGTGGGGGATCTGGTTCTTCATGAACACGCCGAACAGCAGCGCGTACACGAGCATGTGCAGCGTGGGGTTCAGGAACGTCCAGAAGAAGCCCAGCACCGAGCCGCGATAGCGCGCCTTCAGCTCGCGCTGCACCAGGCTGAGCAGGAGCCCCCGGTACGAATAGAGTTCCCGGAAGTTGCGAATCATGCGCCGGTATCCATACCGCAAGGGTCCGCCCGTGGCGAACGCCCTGGAACAGCGGACCGCCGGCCCCTCGCGCGCCCGCCTGCCGTGATGCGCCCCGCCGTGCCGACGGAGCCAAAGAAAAAGGCCTCCTGGTTTCCCAGGAGGCCTTCTGTTGGAGCGGGAAAAGGGATTTGAACCCTCGACCCTCGCCTTGGCAAGGCGATGCTCTACCGCTGAGCTATTCCCGCATCAGATGTTGCAGAACTGCTACCGCCCGGTCAGTGCCGCGCCGGAAGTGGGGTGCGATATACAGAGCCCTCCCGGACACGTCAAACACTTTTCGCATCCGGATCCGTGCTGCCCCGGCGGGCGAGCATGTTGAGGAACGCCCGGAAATAGACGACCGCGCTCCAGACGGAGAACGCGCCGGACAGGTACACGAGCACCTTGCCCACCTGGTTGTAGTCCACGGTGACGGTGCGGAAGCCCAGGTCCAGCGGGTGCACGTAGTGGACGCACAGGGAGATGATCCCCACCAGTTGGAGGGACGTCTTCCACTTCCCCTCCTGCCCCGCGGCGATGACCATGCCCTCGCTGGCGGCGATGGTGCGCAGGCCGGTGACGATGAACTCGCGGGCCAGCAGCACGATGACGACCCACGCGGCGATGCGGCCCAGGCGGACCATCATCACCAGGGCGGCCATGGCGATGAGCTTGTCCGCCAGCGGGTCCATGAACTTGCCCACCACCGTGATGAGGTTCCAGCGGCGGGCCAGGTAGCCGTCGATGACGTCCGTGATGGCGGCCACGGCGAACACCAGCCCGGCCAGGAGCGAGTGCAGCGGGTCCGCGTCGTAGGTGAGCCACACGAACACGGGGATGATGAGGATGCGCCCCAGCGTCAGCATGTTGGGCAGGTTCCAGAACTCCTGCACCAGGATGCTGGGACGGCGGGCCGCGCGGCGGCGGGCCCGCTCCTCGCGCTTGCGCTGCTTCCTGAGGGCTCGCTCGGTGGCCATGGGCGCGCGTTCTACCGGACCCCGAGTGCGATGAGGGCAAATCCTTCACCGCCCAGCTCCACCGCGCCCCTCGGGGTCTCCCCGACGGCGGGCGCCAGGAGCGGCACCACGCGGGGCGTGAGGTTGCCCACCCAGCCCACCAGGTGCGTGAGGGGCACCGTCACCGGCTGGTCCATGGACACCGGCACCGAGCGCAGCGGACCCGTCAGGCTGAGCAGCACCCGCCCCTGCCCGCGCAGGTGCACCAGGTCCAGGTCCTCCGCCAGCTCCGACGGCACGCGGCCGTTCTCGAAGACGACCGGCTCCTCGAAGGCGAAGACGCACGCGTCGCGCAGGTAGACGGATTCGTCGTCCAGGGACATCGCGGTCCACTGCCGCCCGGACACGGGCTCCAGGTGCAGCGTCCCCTGCCCCCGGGCGCGCACCATGACCTGCGGGCCCACGCCAAACGGCTTGTCCGTGGCCCGGCCCCGGAAGCGCTTCATCTCCGGCTCGAAGGCGACCTGTCCGCGCACGGCGACCAGCCCCTCCAGGCGCGTGAGCAGCTCGCCACTCACCGCGAGCACCAGGCCCGTCGCGCCCAGCGTAAAGACCTGCCCCTGGGCCGCCCCCGGCAGCGCCACCGTGGGCACCCACTCGGTGAGCACGGGCGGGTTCGCGACAGGTCCGGCGCCGGGCGTGGAG
>JAFADT010000897.1 GCA_023424585.1 Pseudomonadota bacterium | reverse complement strand
CGCCCGCGCTGAGCCCGGAGGAGATGGAGGAGATCGAGAAGGCGCTGGGCTCGGACACGAGCACGCGCGCGCGTCCGTCCGGCGACACGTCCCCCGCGTCGCCCACCGCGACGAACGACTCCGGCGTGACGCCGCTCAAGCTGCCCAACGCCATCGCCGCCGGCGGCACCGACTTCCTCCATCTGAGCTTCATCCTGGACATGGCCCTGGCGGCCTTCTCCAGCAAGGAGCCCCTGCAGGGCGGCGGGCACGACCCGACGAAGAACGGCTTCAACCTCCAGCAGTTGGAGCTGTCCATCGGCTCCGTGGTGGATCCGTACTTCCGCTTCGACAGCAACATCGTCTTCAGCCAGTTCGGCGTCGAAATCGAGGAGGCCTACGTCACCACGCTGGACCTGCCGGCGAACCTCCAGGTGCGCGCGGGCCAGTTCCTCACCCGCTTCGGGCGCCTCAACGCCACGCACCCGCACGCGTGGGACTTCGTGGATCAGCCCTTCGTGATGAGCCGCTACTTCGGCGCGGAGGGCAACCGCGGCCTGGGCGTGGAGGGCTCATGGCTCACGCCGCTGCCCTGGTACGTGGAGGTGATTGGCAGCGCCACCGACGCGACGGGCGAGGCCACCGCGCGCAGCTTCTTCGGCGCCTCCGCCGAACGCGTGCTGTCCCCGCTGGACTTCCAGCTCACCGGCGCGGTGAAGCAGTTCTTCCCGCTGTCGGACGACCTGTCGCTCATGTGGGGCCTGTCCGCCGCCACGGGCCCCAACGCCACGGGCTACCGCAACCACTCCAGCATCTACGGCACGGACGTGTACCTGAAGTTCCGGCCCATCACGTCACAGAGCGCGCAGCAGCTGGTGCTCCAGGCGGAGGTGCTCTACCGCCGCAGGCAGGTGCCGGAGGACGTGCTGTCCGACTGGGGCGGCTACGCGCAGACGGTGTGGCGCTTCTCCAACCGCTGGGCCACGGGCGTGCGCTACGAGTTCGGCACGGCCGCGAAGACCCAGGAGGGCCGCATCGCGACGGATCCGCTGGACCCCGAGTGGATCGCGAACCGCCAGCGCATCACCGCGTCGGTGACGTTCTGGCCCACGGAGTTCTCCCGCCTGCGCCTGCAGGCCGCCACGGACCGCGTGGGCTGGCGCGAGTCGCCGGACTATTCGGCCTTCCTCGCCCTCGAAGTCGTGACCGGCGCCCACGGTGCCCATGCGTTCTGACCCCTGCTTCCGGAGCCCTTCCATGCGTCCCCTCCGTCTGTTCGCGGCCCTGTGCGCCGCCGTCGTCAGCCTCACCGCCGCTCCCGCTCACGCGGACCTGAAGGTCGTCGCCACCCTCCCAGACCTGGCCGCGCTGGCCAAGGCCGTGGGCGGGGACAAGGCGGAGGTCACCGCGCTCGCGCTGCCCACGCAGGACCCGCACTTCGTGGACGCCAAGCCGAACCTGGCGCTCGCGCTCAACCGCGCGGACCTGCTCATCGTCGCGGGCCTGGACCTGGAGATCGGCTGGCTGCCCACGCTCCAGCTGGGCGCGCGCAACAACCGCATCCAGACGGGCAACGCGGGCTACCTGGACGCGTCCCGGTCCGTGAGCCTCCTGGAGGTGCCCACCACGCCGGTGGACCGCAGCCAGGGCGACGTGCACCCCGGCGGCAACCCGCACTACCTCTATGACCCGCGGCAGGCCCTCAAGGTGGCCATCGCCATCGAGGCGCGCATGTCGCAGCTGGATGCGAAGAACGCCGCCACCTACAAGGCCAACCTCGCGAAGTTCACGCAGGAGCTGCAGGCGGCGCAGGCGGGCTGGGAGCAGCGGCTCGCGGGCCTCAAGGACATGCCCGTCATCGCGTACCACCGCACGACGGCGTACCTGCAGGACTGGCTGGGCTTCAAGACCCTCGCGTTCCTGGAGCCCAAGCCGGGCATCCCGCCGAACCCGTCCCACGTCGCGCAGGTGCTGGCGCAGGGCAAGGCCAGCAAGGTGAAGCTGGTCCTCAAGGAGGACTACTACCCGGACAACATCGCGAAGCTCGTGGCGTCGAAGATCCCCGCCGCGCTCGTCATCCTGCCGGGCGGGGCGGACTTCCGCTCCGGCCAGACGTACGTGCAGCGCATGGACCTGATGGTGGGCCGGCTGGAGAAGGGCCTCACCGGGAAGGGGGAATGACACCATGAAGCACATTCCCTTCAAGGCCTGGCTGCTCCCCGTCGCGCTGCTCACCGGGTGCGCGTTCGATGCGGGCGAGGGCTTCGCGGTGCTGGAGCCCTCCGTCGAGGCCGCCTACACGCCGCAGTCCGGCCGCGACGCGGGCGAGGGCTACCAGGCGCTCGCGTCCGACTTCCAGCTGCGCATGGACACCGGCGCGGTGAGCCTGGGCAGCATCGACCTGCAGGCCAGCTCCGGCGGTGGCGGAGCCACGACGTTCGATCCGTCCTCGCCGCCTCCAGGCTACACGCTGTGCCACGGCGGACACTGCCACCGCGAGGACGGGGCGCTCGTGGACTACGAGGACGTCCAGGCGGAGCTGAACGGCGGTGGCGGCAGCACCACCGTCACGGTGGCCAGCCTCCCCGTGGACGCGGAGCTGGACCTGCTGTCGCCCGCCGCGCGCGGCCTCGGCTGCGAGCCCGGGTGCGAGCTGGGCAGGACGTCGCTGTCGCGCGGGCGCTGGTCCGTCACGGGCCTGCGCCTGACGGGCAGCGTGCGGGACGGCCGCGTCCCGGCGCGCTTCGCGGGGGCCCTGCCCTTCCGCTTCACGGCGACGGTGACGGGCGCGGAGGCCGAGCCGGTGGCGGTGCTCACCGGCGACCTGGACGTGCCGTCCGACCGAGAGAACGCGCCACGCGTGGCGCTGGGCCTGAAGCTGGAGCTGACGCCGGCCCTCTTCGACGTGGTGGACTGGTCCGCCGCGACGGTGGGCGCCGACGGCGTGGTGGACCTCGACGCGCCGGAGAACGCGGCGGTGCGCGCCGGGCTCCTGGAGAAGGTGGCGGCGCTGAGCCCCACCGCGGAGGTGAGCCGTGGCGCACGGTGACCCGGAGACGGAGCTCGACCGGGGGCACCGCGCCGCGCCGCCGCCGGAGCCGGGCGAGCCGCTGCTCAAGTGCGAGCAGTTGGTCATCGGCTACGGAGGCAAGGACATCCTGCCGCCCATGGACCTGGTGGTGCGCCGCCGCCAGTTCGTGGCGGTGGTGGGCCGCAACGGCTCCGGCAAGAGCACCTGGTTCAAGACGCTGCTGGGGCTGATCCCGCCGGTGTCCGGCCGCATCACCCCGGGCGCGCCGCACATCCGCAGCGCGTACGTGCCGCAGACCTCGGCCATCGACTCGCTCTTGCCGGTGCACGCGCGGGAGCTCACCGGCTGGGGGCGGCTGTCCGGCTGGAACTTCCTGCGGCCCTTCCCCAGCAGGACGGACCGGCACAAGGTGGAGGCGGCGCTCGAGACGGCGGGCGCGCGCGGCATCGCCAGGCGTCCCTTCCGCGACCTGTCCGGCGGCGAGAAGCAGCGCGCGCTGCTGGCGCGGGTCATCGCCACCGAGGCGGACGTGGTGCTGCTGGATGAGCCCACCGCGGCGATGGACGCGGTGGCGGAGAAGCAGACGATGCTGCGGCTGTGCGCGCTCGCGCACGACCGAGGCCTGGGCGTGGTGGTGGTGAGCCACGACCTGTCCGTCGCCGCCGAGCACGCCGACGTCATCCTCTTCGTGGACCGCGAGCACCGCTGCTTCGTCACGGGCGACGCGCGCACCGTCTTCTGCCACCCCGCCTTCCGCCGCCAGTACGGCGACGACTACTGCCACACCGCGCCCCAGGGACCCCACCGTGGAAACAACCCTGCTTGATCCCTCGAAGTGGGAGCAGTTCCAGGCGGGCTGGGAGCTGTTCCGGGACCCCATCCTCTGCGCGCTCATCGCCGGGTGCGTGCTGGGCTTCCTCAGCGTCTACGTCGTGCTGCGGCGCATGGTGTTCGTCAGCGCGGCGGTGACGAACACCGCGGGCCTGGGCGTGGCGCTGGCCTTCTTCGCGGAGATCCACCTGGGCGTGCACGTGGATCCGCTGGTGGGCGCGGTGGCGCTGTCCGTCGCGTCCACGCTGCTGCTCATGATAGAGCCCGCGCGGCTGCGGCTGTCGCGGGAGAGCCTGCTGGGGTGCGCGTTCGCCTTCGCGGGCGGCGCGGCCATCCTGGTGGGTGACCGCATCGCGCAGGAGGCGCACGACATCCAGGGCATCCTCTTCGGCACCGCGGTGCTGGTGACGCCGGATCAGCTCCACGCGGTGGCGGTGGCTGGCGCGGTGCTGATGGCGCTGCACCTGTGGTGGTTCCGGGGCATCACCTTCGTGAGCTTCGACCGCGTGGGCGCCACGGTGCAGGGGCTGCCGGTGAAGCTGCTGGACACGGTGTTGATGGTGTCCATCGGCGTCATGGTGGGCGTGTGCGCGCGGGCCCTGGGCGCCCTGCCCGTCTTCGCGTTCTCCACGCTGTCGGCCATCGCCGCGCTGGTGCTGGACCTGCGGCTGCCGTGGACCTTCCTCACGGCGACCGTGCTGGGCGGCATCGCGGGCGCGGGCGGCTACCTGTTCGCGTACTTCTACGACTTCCCGGTGGGTGGCTCGCAGACCGTCCTGTCCGGGGTGCTGGTGCTGCTGATGATGCTCGTGCGCCTGCTGCGCCTGCCCTTCCAGCGCAGGGCGTGAGCGGCGGCTCCGCCGTCGTCCCGGCCGGGCTCAGCGGACGGCGGCGGAGACCTTCTTGAACTCGGGCGTGCCCGCGCGGCCCAGCATGTCGAAGAGGGCCGACTCCACGGTGAGGATGCGCGCGCCCGCGCCGCGGCACAGCTCCAGGCCCACGCGGCGATCCTCCTCCGCGCGGGACAGCACGGCGTCCGCGAGCAGGCACGGCTCCCGGCCGCTGTCCGCCAGGTCGCGCGCCGTCTGGAAGACGCAGACGTGCGTCTCCATGCCGGTGAGCAGCACCTGCTTGCGGTCCCCCAGCACGGCCAGCACGTCCGGCGTGGCGGCGGAGAACTCGATCTTCTCCAGCGGCTTGAAGTCCCCCAGGCGCAGCTTGAGAAGCGAGTGCGTGCGGCCCAGCCCCTGCGGGTACTGCTCCGTGACGATGACGGGCAGGCCCAGCGCCCGCGCGCCCTCCACGGCGGCGCCGGTGCGCGCGAGCATGCGGTCCAGGGCGTCGCGCTCCATCGCGGCGCACAGGCGCTCCTGGATGTCGATGACGAGCAGCGCGGCCTGCTCGGGCTTCAGACGGAACGACGGCATGGGGCGGCTCCTTGGAGGACGCCGCCCAAGTGACGCGAACGCCGCGCCCGCGTCAAGCGCGGCGGCGTGGCCCCTCAGCCCCCGTGCACGGTCCAGGTCGCTCCCCCGCCCCGGGGGTCATGCGCGGTGTCCACCGGTGCATCCGGTACCCGTCGGAGCGCGACGGTCCGGCCCCGGTGCCCGCGGGCCTTGAAGCCCCGCGCGCGTTGCAGGCCCGGCAGGTGCGGGTCGGCGTCGCGCCACAGGTCCAGCACCACGGCGAAGTCGCGCTCGGCCTCGGACATGCATTCGCAGGCGACGTGGGCCTCCGCGACCAGGAGCATGC
>JAFADT010000816.1 GCA_023424585.1 Pseudomonadota bacterium | reverse complement strand
AGCCCGCTCATCGCCAGCGGCAGGCCCGTGCCTGACGACACAGCCCCAGACACCGCCTCGCGCACGGGCCGCGCTTCGGTGGACCTGGGCGGTGAGGCGTCGCGCACCAGCGACCGCTCGAACGAGAAGAGCGGCGCCGACGGCATCCAATCCCGGACCGCGAGCGCCACGAACGGCAGCACCACCGCCAGCCCCAGCGTCACCCGCCCCACGCGCAGCGCCTGCCGCGCGTCCAGCCGCCACTCCATCCCCCACGCCAGCGCCGCGCGCAGCAGCCCGAAGCCCACCGCCACCAGCACCGCCGCCGTGAGGTACGCCGCCAGCATGTCCCGGGCGAAGGCGCTCATCCCCGGCCGCCCTTGCGGCCCAGGAGCTTGCGGAGCTGCTCCACCTCCTCCGCGGACAGCGGCACCGCCTCCACCAGCCGCGCCACGAGCGACGAAGGCGCCCCGTCGAACACCGTCGCCACCAGGTGGCGCACGCTCTGCGCCTCGTAGGCCTCGCGCGACAGCCGCGCCGAGTACAGGTGCCCCCGCCCCTCCTTGCGGCTCTGCACCACGCCCTTCTGCTCCAGGATGCGCAGCACCGTGGACACCGACGTGTAGGCCAGCTTGCGCTCCGGCGGCAGCGCCGCGAGCACGTCCGCCACGCTCACCTCCCCCAACCTCCACACCAGCTGCATCAGCTCCAGCTCCACGGGCGTGAGCGGCTTGGACTCCTCGGCGGATGACGGCTTCGTCACGGGCAGGGCCTCCCGGCCTCGAACTAAAATCTTAGTTCGAATACAACTAAGCCTTTAGTTTTAATCCGTCAAGCAGGCGGGCGCGGGCTCGCGGTGGAGGGGATGTGCGGATTCCCACGCACTGGAGGGGCCGGGCCCTTACACTTCCGGGCACATGCTCCACGTCATCCCTCTTGGCGGGCTGGGCGAGATCGGCCTCAACGCCATGGTGCTCGCCTGTCGTGGGGAGATGCTGCTCATCGACGCCGGCCTGATGTTCCCCTCGTCGGGGATGCCCGGCGTGGACATCATCGTCCCGGACTTCACGCACCTGCGGCGCAACGCGGCCCAGCTGAAGGGCGTGCTCCTCACGCACGGCCACGAGGACCACATCGGCGCGCTCCCCTACCTGCTGGGCGACGTGCCCGTCCCCATCTACGGCACGCGCTTCACGCTCGCGCTCGCGCGGCAGCGCCTGGAGGAACTGGGCGTGGAGGCGGACCTGCGCGAAATCGACCCGCGCACCCCCTTCCCCGTGGGCAGCGTCTTCCAGGTGGAGGCCACGCGCGTGACGCACACCGTGCCGGACGCGGTGGGCTACGTCGTCCGCTCACCCGAGGGCACCGTCATCCACACCGGCGACTTCAAGCTGGACCCCGACCCCATCGACGGCCTCAAGACGGACCTGGAGCGCTGGGGCGAGGCGGGTGACGAAGGCGTGCTGTGCCTGCTATCGGACTCCACCAACTCCGAGCACACGGACGAGACCGGCAGCGAGCGCGTGGTGCAGACCACCTTCGAGCGCCTCTTCCACGAGACGAAGGGCCGCGTCGTCGTCGCCCAGTTCTCCTCCAACCTCCACCGCATCCGGCACCTCCTGGACCTGTGCGAGCGCACCGGCCGGCTCGTCGCGCTCCAGGGCCGCAGCATGGTGCGCAACGTGGAGCTGGCGCGGGAGATGGGCTACCTGGACGTGCCCGACTCGCTCTTCGTGCACCTGGACAGCGTGCCCAGGCTCGCGCCCCACCGCGTGGCGGTGATCACCACCGGCGCCCAGGGCGAGCCGCGCGCGGGCCTCACCCAGCTGGCCAACGGCGATGGGCCCGTGCGCCTGGAGCCCGGCGACACCGTCATCGTCAGCGCCCGCCCCATCCCCGGCAACGAACGCGCCGTGGGCGCGCTGCTCGACCAGCTCCACTGGCGCGGCGCCCGCATCGTCTACGCCCAGGTGGAGCCCGGCGTGCACGTCTCCGGACACGCCAGCCGCCCCCAGCAGCGCCGGGTGCTGGAGCTGATCCGCCCCAAGAACTTCATCCCCGTGCATGGGGAAGTCCGACACCTGCACCGACACCTGACCACCGCGCGCGAGGCGGGCATGGCGCCGGAAGGCCTGCTGCTGGCCCACGACGGGGACGTGGTGACGTTCGAGGAGGGGCGGGGCCGCTTCACTGGCAGCGTGCCCGCCGGGCGCATCCTGCGGGAGCGCGCCGGGGACGGAGTCGTGACGCCGGAGGCGCTGGCGGAGCGCAACCGGCTGGCGGAGACGGGCGTGGTGGCCGCCGCCGTGGTGCTGAGGCGCGACACCCAGGCGCTGGTGGCGGGGCCCCAGCTGTCCGGCCAGGGCCTCAACCCGGACGAGCAGGGCGTGCTGGCCCAGGTGGCCCAGGTGGCGCGGGCCTTCTTCGAGGAGCTCAACCCCCTGCTCCGTGGGGACGACGCCCTGGTGCGCGAGGAGCTCACGAAGGCGGTGAAGCGGGCCTTCAAGCAGCACACTTCCCGGCGCACCCTGGTGGTGCCCTTGGTCGTCCGGGTGTAGGTATGGTAAGGGCGCGAAAAGGTCCCCCATGCCCTCCTTCGACGTCATCTCCAAAATCGATCTGGCTGAGCTCGACAACGCGGTCAATCAGACCCGGAAGGAGCTCAGCACCCGCTATGACTTCCAGGGCGTGAAGGCCGAAATCGACATCGCCCCGGACCACTCCGCGCTCACGGTGAAGACCAACAGCGAGGAGAAGCTCCAGGCAGCCAAGGAGGTCCTGCTCGGCAAGCTGGCCAAGCGCGGCATCAGCCTGCGGGTGCTGGAGTTCGGCGACATCGAGAAGACGGGCATGAGCAACGTCAAGCAGCCCATCAAGCTCCAGCAGGGCATCCCGGTGGAGAAGTCCAAGGAGCTGATCAAGCTGCTCAAGGAGTCCAAGCTGAAGGTGCAGGGCTCCATCCAGGCGGATCAGCTCCGCGTCACGGGCAAGAACCGCGACGACCTGCAGGAGGCCATCGCGCTGTTCCGCAAGGAGCAGGACAAGCTCAAGCTGGACATGCAGTTCACCAACTTCCGCGACTAGAGGCGTCCCTCCGCATGCACGCCGCCCGCCTGGCCCCCCTGCCCCTCTGTCTGCTCCTCGCCACCACCTCGCTCGCGCAGGACGCGGCGCCCCGGCCCAGCAAGCCGGTGCCCGTGCTCAAGAAGGCCCCCCGCCCGGAGAAGAAGCTCAAGGACTTCGGCTCCCCGCTGGTCCTCAAGCCGCTGCCCACCGACGGGGCCACCGCGGACTTCTCCGCCCGGGTGGGCTGGCGCAAGGACACGCTCTTCGTGGGCGTGGAGGCCACGGACAACCAGCTGCTCGCGGGTGACGTCATCACCCTCTCGCTCTACTTCCCGGACGCCGGCCCCACCGCCACGGGCTACACCTACCGCTTCGCCTTCGACGGCCAGCGCACCTCCGGCCCCGACAGCGGCACGCCCAGGTTCGCGCAGGGCTTGGTGAACGCCGCGGTGCACCGCCAGGGCGACACGCTGTCCGTGGTGGCCATGATCCCGGTGCGCGCCCTGCCCCGCTTCCCCGCGGTGGATCCGCTCGTCATGGACCTCTGCATCACCTACGAGGACCAGGACCAGGTGGGCGCCAAGGCGGTGCCGGTGTCCAACTGCAAGGGCGGCACCATGGCGGAGGGAGAGGCGCTGCGCCTGCCGGACGAGGCGCGCAAGAACCTCAAGCTCAAGCCCCCGGCCAGCGTCGCCGCCCTGGAGGCGGCGCCCACCGGCTGGCTGGGCTGGGGCCTGCTCAGCTACCCGAACTGGGCCCAGGGCGATGAGAGCCTCACCCCCGCCTCGCTGCGCGAGCTGGTGGCGCCCAACGCGGTGGACGCCTCGAAGATGGGCGTGAACCTGCCGGAGACCTTGAGCCTGCCGGACGGCCGTCCGGTCGTGAGTGTCCTTACCGGGAAGAACCCCTACGCCGTCGAGGGTCAATGCGACTCCGACGACGAGCTGCGGATGGGGCTCTACGTGGTGTCAGGGAAGACAGCCCAGCGGGTGCTCGACTGGCCGGCCGCCACCTGTGCGCTGGGGCGCGCCACCTCGGTGGAGCTGGAAGAAGACGGGGCGCTGAACATCGGTTACTCGAACGGCGCCATCATCAACTTCGTTTGGAGTGCGGACCACTTCGAGCGGACGCAACTGGGAAAGCGGTAGACGCGCGTGGAAGAGACCAAGAGCCTGTACATGATGACCCTCGGCTGCCCGAAGAACCGGGTGGACTCCGAGGTGATGCTGGGCACGCTGCGCACCCGCGGCTATTCGCTCGTGCAGGAGGCCTCGGAGGCCGAGGTCATCGTGGTCAACACGTGCGCCTTCATCGGGCCGGCGAAGCAGGAGTCGGTGGACTCCATCCTGGAGATGGCGGAGCTGAAGAAGTCGGGCGCGTGCAAGACGCTCGTCGTCACCGGCTGCCTGTCCCAGCGCTACGGCCAGGAGCTGTCGCAGGAGATGCCGGAGGTGGACCACTTCCTGGGCACCAGCGCGTACGCCCAGATTGGCGACCTGCTGGCGGCGGAGGCCACGCCGCGCCAGGTGATTCCGGATCCGGACTACATCCACAACGCGGAGACGCCGCGCATCAACTCGATGCCGAAGTACACGGCGTACCTGAAGATCTCCGAGGGGTGCGACAACGCCTGCGCGTTCTGCATCATCCCCACGCTGCGCGGCGGCCAGCGCTCGCGCCCGGTGGCGGACATCCTGGCGGAGGCGCACAAGCTGGCGGACAGCGGCGTGCAGGAGCTGAACCTCGTCGCGCAGGACCTGACGGCCTACGGGCATGACCTGCCCGGCAAGCCGAAGCTGCACGAACTGCTCAAGGAGCTGGTGAAGGTGGACGTGAAGTGGATCCGCCTGCACTACGCCTACCCGCGCGTGTTCCCGGACGAGCTCATCGACGTCATCGCCACCGAGCCGAAGATCGCCAAGTACCTGGACATGCCGGTGCAGCACGCCAGCGACAAGCTGCTCCTGTCCATGAAGCGCGGCCGCAACTCCAAGTTCCTCAAGGAGCTGCTCACCAAGCTGCGCGAGCGCGTGCCGAACCTGGTCATGCGCACCTCGCTCATCGTCGGACTGCCGGGCGAGACGGAGGAGGACTTCGAGCTCCTGAAGGAGTTCGTGAAGGAGCAGCGCTTCCAGCGCCTGGGCGTGTTCCAGTACTCGGACGAGGAGGGCACCGCCGCGTTCGACCTGCCGAACAAGATCCCGGCGAAGACCATCGAGCGCCGCTGGCGCGAGGTGATGGCCATCCAGAAGCGCATCAACCGCGAGCAGAACAAGAAGCTCGTGGGCCAGAAGCTCACCGTGCTGGTGGAGGGCCCCAGCGAGGAGTCCGAGCACCTGCTGGTGGGCCGCCACGAGGGGCAGGCGCCGGAAATCGACGGGCAGGTCTACATCAACGACGGCCTGGCGTACCCGGGCGAGTTCGTCACCGTGGAGGTGACAGAGGCGCACGACTACGACCTCGTCGCCCGCGTGGTGGAGCGTCCGGATCCGAAGCAGCGCACGCACACCCCGCGCGAGGCCCTGCCCGCGCCCGTGCCGCTGAAGGCGCTGGTGCGTCCGCCGGAGCCGCGGCCGGAGTAGTCCGTCACCGCGAAGGCCGT
>JAFADT010000368.1 GCA_023424585.1 Pseudomonadota bacterium | reverse complement strand
CCCGGCGCCAGTCCAGCGTGCGCGCCTCGCGCCCGCGCACGAGCAGGCTCACGCAGGCCGCCCCCCCGAGCAGCAGCGCCCCCGCGCCCAGGTAGCCGAAGCCCTCGCCCTGCCGGGGCGCGGCGGGCAGGTCCGGCAGCAGGCGCCCCCAACCCATGGGGTTCACCAGCGTGGCCAGGTCCGCGGAGAACTCTCCGAAGCCCTCCGCGCCCAGCCCGCCGCCGCCGAAGTAGCCGAAGAGGGCGAACAGCCCCACGTCCAGCGCGGCGATGCCCGCGCACAGGGCCGCGACGCGCCCGGCGCCGAGCTTCCGGCTCCAGACGAGCCGCACCCCGAGCGCCAGCGTCAGCGGCATCAGCATGCCCACCCAGTACGGATGCGTGCCCGCCGCGATGGCGTTGAAGAGGGCGGCGAGGCCCAGGCTCCACGTCGCGGCGCGCGCGTCCGGGAGGTCGCGCAGGTTGAGCCACAGCAGGGCCAGCAGCAGCCAGTGCGCGCACAGCGTGGGGTGGCCGAAGCGCGCCGCCATCACCGGCGACAGCGCCAGCAGCGTGCCGCCCAGCACCACGGGCACCGGGCGCGGGGACACCGTCTCCACCAGCCGCGCGCCGAAGTAGCCCATCAGCGCGTAGCACAGCGCCAGCCACGGCCCGGTGTACTGGAAGTCCACGGGGAGCAGCGGCGAGAGGGGCTTGAGCAGCAGCGCCAGCCACGGGTTGCCGTCCGTGAGCGCCACCGACGAGCCGTAGGGGTAGAAGTGGTTGGGCGCCGCGCCCAGCGGCAGCGTCCAGTCCGCGTTGCGGAAGAAGAGCCAGCCGAAGATGTGCGCGGCCCAGTCCTCGCGCATCATCCAGTCGATGCGCGTGGGCGGCAGCACCGGCCCACCGCCCAGCCACAGGAACCAGCCCAGCCCGCCGAGCGCCGCCAGCGCTCGCGCCACGGCGAGGGCCCGGCGCGAGGTGGAGGGGGGCGGGGGATGGAGGGACGGGGCGGACTCGCTCAAGGCGCGGCGACTGTAGGCGCCCGCTTCCGTGGCCCGCAACCGCGCTCCCCGCGCGGGGCTCACGGGCAGTACTGCACGTAGCGCAGGCCGCGCGTCGTCGGCTGCGCCACTCCGTCCAGGTCCTTCTCGTAGTGCACGTAGAAGAAGCCCGCCTGCATCCGGTCCTGGTCATGCACGTGGAGCGCGGAGGGACCGGGGAACGCGTTGCCCCCGTCCCGCGTCTCCAGGACGAGCGGCGGCGTCACGCTGGAGGCGGACGTGCCGGAGAGCCTCCGCACGACCACCTGGCTGGTGCTCCCGTTCTCGAACGCGCTCGCGTCCGCGTCATCCAGCAGCACGTGGCGGACCTCCGGGGCGGTGGCGCTCCGCACCAGCGCTGGGCCTCGGCTCATGTAGGCCCCCAGCCCGTACGACCTCCAGCCGCTGGCCTCCTTCGTCCACAGCCACGCGCCCTGGCTGTTGGAGCCCACCAGCGAGGGCCGCCCCGTCGCGTCCACCTCGAGCGTGACGCGGTAGCGCGGCGAGCTCATGAGGAGCCGGAAGTCCAGCGGCTCCTCGGTCCAGGTCCCCGACGCATTGCTCGCGTACACGACCTGGTTGTCCAGGTCGTCCGCGCGCACCAGCGCGATGTGGAGGTGCCCCGCGGCGTCCACCACCATCCGCTCGCGGTCGCCCCGGAGCCCGACCCCCTCCAGCGGCGTCATGGTCCAGCGCCCCTGGGCGTCGCGGGTTCCGAGCACGTAGCCCTTCTGGGGAGGGAGCAGGCCGATGAGCAGGTACGGCTCGCCCCGGGCGTCGAGCGCGAGCGCGGAGGACCACCCCGTGACCAGCAGCTGTGACTGCCAGCCCCCGCCCGTGTCGTGCGCGTAGCCCACCGCGGTGCCCTGCTCGAACATCAGGTGCCGCGTGCCATCCGCGGCCACCGCCATGGACATCTCAAAGGGGCGCGTCACGCCCTCCACCTGCACCGGCACGTCGCCCGGCCGGGTGGTGCCGATGTAGAGGTGTTCGTTCTTCGAGTAGGCGTAGTGGCCCACGCCCTGCGCGTCGAAGACGAAGCTGCCGGAGATGTTGTCGCTCTCCTCGTCCAGCACCCGCGTCGTCCAGCCCCGCCCGGCGGTGCAGGGGCCCCCATCCGGGTCCGGCCCGGGCTCCCCACCGCCATCGCCCGCGTCGGGGAGCTCGCCTCCATCGCCCCCGTCCGGGGCATCCTCGTCTCCAGCATCGGGGTGGGTGACCACGACCTGCACGCAGGTGCCGGAGGCGCTCCGGGTCACCGGGCCCTGCCCGGGGCGGGAGACCCCATTCGTGCAGATGGGGTCGCAGCCGGCCAGCACGACGGCGGCGACGGCGGCGCTCGACAGGGCGGTGTGCACGAGGAGGGAGCGGGACACGGGAGAACCGTCAGGGCTCGGGGTTGGCGCGGTGGGCGCGACGGCGCGCACCCACGCGCGGACACGGTCGGGCCCGGCGGCCCGCGTCCGCTAGCGCCTCAGGGAGAGCTCCAGGCCGTACTGCGGATCCATGCCGGTCCGGCCGTTGACGGTGACGCGATCCATGCCCACCTGGGCGGACAGCCGCAGGGACATGCCCGCGAGCCGCCCCGTCACGCCCGCGGCCGCGTGGCAGGTGAGCATCGTGGGGTCCGCCTGGCGGAAGCCCGGCGCCGTCAGCCCCAGGAGGCCCCAGCCCAGCCCCACCTCCGCGAACAGCGGCGTGTTCGCCAGCTGCTCCCGCCCCACCAGCGCCTCCACCGTGAAGCGGTGCAGCCGGAGGCCGTCCGTGGCCG
>JAFADT010000751.1 GCA_023424585.1 Pseudomonadota bacterium | reverse complement strand
CATCATCCGGCGCACCATCTGCTCCTTGAACTGCTCCGTGTACGGCACGTCCTGTCTGCCCTTCACGCCCCCTGGGTGCTTCTGCCGGCCTCGCGGTCCGGGCGACAACTACGCTGGCACAGGGGGGGTCCCGCATCTCTCTGACCATCGGACCGGCTCGCAAGGTAGTTCCAGCCTGTCGGATCGTCGGGCCGGTTCAAGCGATGGTCTCGACCTGTCGGACAGTTGGACCAGTTCGCGCGGTGGTTCTGGGTTGTCGGACAGTCGGACCGGTTCGTGTGGTGGTGCTGGCTTGTCCGACTGTCGGACAGGTTTTTTCGGTGCACCTCCGCCGGGGCGCCATGGCGGGATTCTTCCTTTCTCATCCGGTTGGATGGCGCGCACCGGTGTGGGACTGGTGCGCTGCGGACGCAGTTGCTCGACCCTTCCGGGAGACGCTCGATGAGGGGCCGGTGGATTGCGTTGGCCGTCTGGCTCGTGCCGCTGCTGCTCTTCGCGGTGATTCCGGTCGTGGCGCTCCTGGTGCGGGGCGTGGGGGCGGCGACAGGGGGACTGGGCCCGGTGCTTGCCTCGGAGTCCGGCGCGTTCGTGAACACGCTGGGGATCTCTTTGGGCGCGACGGTTTGGGCTTTGTGCCTGGGGGCTCCACTGGCCTTCCTCCTGTTCCGCACGGACCTGCCCCTGCGTGGCGCGTTCACCGTGCTGTTCACGCTGCCCTCCGCCATTCCCGCGTTCATCTGGGGCATGGGATGGCTGTCCCTCGCGAGCCCTCGCGCCGGATACCTGAACCGCATGCTGGGCGCGGAGGTGTTCAACGTCTATGGCGCTTCTGGCATCGCGTTCGTGGAGGGACTGTCGGGCGTTCCGCTGGTGCTGCTCGCGGGGGCGGCGGCGCTGCGGCGCGTGGATCCCGCGCTGGAGGAGGCTGCCCGGGTGTGTGGCGCTTCACCGCTTCGCGCCCTGCTCAACACCACGGTGCCCCTGGTGCTGCCCGCGCTGATGTCGGGTGCGGTGATGGTGTTCCTCATGGCTGCGTCTTCGTTCGGCGTGCCCTACCTGCTCGGCGTGTCCGCGTCGCCACCCACCCGCGTCCTCACCACTCGCATCTATGAGCTGGTGCTGCTGGGCAGCGAGGAGGGCTTGCCTCGTGCGTCGGTGCTCGCGTCGTTCCTCCTGCTGCTCACCCCGCTCGCGCTGGGGCTGACCTGGCTGCTGGGCCGCAGGGGCCGGGTTCGACTGAGCGCGGGCAAGGGTGTGTCGCCGCGCGTGCTCGCGCTGGGAGCCTGTCGATCCTGGGCGCTCGCGGCCGTGGGCGCGGCCGGTGGGGTGCTGGTGATGATGCCCCTGGCGGCCATCCTGCTGACGTCCCTGCAACGCAGCTTCGGCGCAGCGCTGTCGTGGGATTCGCTGACGCTGTCGCACTGGGCCGGCGTGCTCTGGGACGCGCGCACGCTCCGGGCCACGGGGCGCAGCGTGCTGCTCGCGACGGGGGCGGGCCTCTGCGTCGTGGGGCTGGGGCTTGCGGGGGCGCTCCTGCGACGGGCCTTCCGTCGCGGCGGCGCGGGCGTGGAGGCGATGGCGGTGTGGCCCTTCGCCGTGCCGGGCACGGTGCTGGCGCTCGCGCTGCTGGTGGCGTTCTCCCGGGACTGGCGGTTGGTGGTGCTGGATCGCGTGGCGTTCGTGCTCGCCCTGGCGCATACGCCCTGGTTGATGCTCGTGGGCTACGTGGGGAAGTACCTGGCCCTCGGCGAACGCAACAGCTCCGAGGCCCTGGCCCAGGTGGATCCATCGCTCGCGGAGGCTGCTCGCGTTGGCGGTGCCGGACCCTCGCGGGCATTCGTGGACGCGACGCTGCCGCTGCTGCGGCCGGCGCTCGTGGTGGCGTTCGTGCTCGCGTTCCTCGCGTGCGCCACGGAGATCACCCTGTCCGTGCTGCTGGTGCCCGCGGGCTCCGAGGTCCTGGGCACGCTGTTGTTCGAGTTGCAGAGCTACGCGGATCCGGCCGCCGCGGCCGTGCTCGCGTGCGCGTTCGTGGCGCTGGTGGTGGCGGGGCAGGCGGTGCTGGCATGGGCTCGGCGTCGGGTGCCGGAGGTGCGGTGATGGCGGCCATCGTCCTGGAGGGACTGGTCAAGGCGTATGGCGGGACGCCCGTGGTGCGCGGCCTGAGCCTGCACGTGGGGCAGGGCGAGTTCGTGTCACTGCTGGGCCCCTCCGGCTGCGGCAAGACGACGACGCTGCGGATGCTCGCCGGGCTGGAGCACCCAGACGCGGGCGTCATCCGCCTGGGAGACGAAGTGGTCGCCGGCCCCGGCGTTCGTGTTCCGCCCGAGCGCCGCGGGCTGGGCATGGTCTTCCAGAGCTACGCCATCTGGCCCCATCGCAGCGTCGAGGCGAACGTCGCCTATCCCCTGGCGCTTCGGAGGGTGCCTCGCCACGAGGTGGCCTCCCGCGTGCGCGAGGCCCTGCGCTGGGTGCGGCTGGAGTCCTTCGCGGCGCGGATGCCGCACGAGCTGTCCGGCGGACAGCAGCAGCGTGTGGCGCTCGCGCGGGCGCTGGTGGCGGGGCCTCGCGTGCTGCTGCTGGACGAGCCCCTGTCGAACCTGGACGCGGCCCTGCGCGAGGAGCTGCGCGCGGAGATCGCCGCGCTGCGCGCCCGGCTGGGCACGACGCTGGTCTTCGTCACGCACGACCAGGGCGAGGCGCTGGCCCTGTCGGACCGCATCGCCGTGATGAACCGGGGTGTCATCGAGCAGGTGGACACGCCGGAGCGGCTCTACCGAGAACCGGCGACGCCGTTCGTGGCGGGCTTTGTCGGGGGCGCGAACGTCCTGCGGGGGGAGACCCGGGAGGGCGCCTTCCACTGTGCGGGGACGGAGACCGTGTTCGACCTGCCCGCTCAGGCGAAGCCCGGGCCCGGAACGCTGGTCGTGCGCCCGGAGGACCTGGAGCTGGGGGAGGCCGGAACGCCGCTGGTGCTCTCCGCCCGCCTGTTCCTCGGTCATGCGGCCGAGTACCGCTTCCCCGTGGGGGACGCGTTCCTGCGCGTCATCGGGCCGGCCCTGGAAGGTGTGCGCGCGGGGCAGACGCTCCGCGTTCGCGTGCGCAAGGCCACGGTCTTCGACGCGGGCGCTTGAGGCTCAGTACAGCGTCGTCTTCACGCGACCCGGCAGCTCGCGGTCGTACGCGTCGCCGTCGAAGGTGCCCTGGCTCAGCGCCTCGAGGATGGCGCCGGTGCTCGGGAGCTCGGCGCGGGCGATTTGCCGGGTCGCGTCCCAGAGCCCGGAGCGGATCAGCGCGCGGCCGCACTGGAAGTAGACCGACTCCACGGTGATGCGCAGCACGGAGCGCGGCGGTTTCCCCTCGTAGATGAAGCGCTCCAGCAGCGCCGGCTCGATGACGATGCTCGCCCGGCCGTTGACGCGCAGGGTTTCGTTCACCCCGGGGACGAAGAACAGCAGCGCGACGCGCGGATCCGCCAGGATGTTCCGCAGCGAGTCGATGCGGTTGTTGCCCCGGCGGTCAGGCAGCAGCAGCGTGTGCGCGTCCTCGATGGCCACGAACCCCGCGGGGTCTCCTCGTGGCGACGCGTCCAGTCCTCCGGGACCGGAGGTCGCGAGCACCATGAACGGCGAGCGCTCGATGAAGGGCCGGTACGCCGGGTGGAGGTGGTCCACCTCCTTGAAGACGGACTGCCTCACGGGAACCCCGTACAGGCGTTCGAGCGTCTCCACGTCCTTCACGGTCTCCATCCGGGGCGCCTCCTGGGTGGCCATCATCGCTCCTGGATGGCCATGGCACACGCGGGCCCCGCTGTCTCGTCCTGGGGATGGGATGGCATTTCGCCCCCCAGAACGAGGACCTGCTGATGAAGACCCGCCTGAATGCTTTCGAGGTCGCGCCGGAAGCCGCCAACCTCATGATCGAGTTCAGCAAGAAGGTGGAGGCCCTGGGGCTGGAGCCGAGCCTCCGCGAGCTGGTCAAGATCCGCGCCTCCCAGCTCAACGGCTGCGCCTTCTGCATCCACATGCACACCCGCGAAGCCCGCGCCCAAGGGGAGACCGAGGAGCGCATCTACCTGCTGGACGCCTGGCGTGAGTCCCCGCTGTATACCGAGCGCGAGCGGGCGGCCCTGGGCTGGACCGAGGCCCTGACGCTCATCTCCACGACACACGCTCCGGACGAGGACTACGCTGCGCTCAAGCCGCACTTCACCGAAGAGGAGATCGTGAAGCTGACCCTGATGATCGGCGTGATCAACTCCTGGAACCGGTTCGCCATCGGCTTCCGGGCCCTCCACCCGGTGACCCCTCGCAGTGAAGCCGCCTGACCCGAACCCCGCGGACGCCTTCAACCCGCTGCGCCCCCGGCTGCTCCGCATCGCCTACCGGATGCTGGGGATCGTCGCGGAGGCGGAAGACGTCGTGCAGGAGGCGTACTTGCGTTGGCACCAGACGGACCGCGACGCCGTGCGGGACGCCGAGGCCGTGCTCGTCCGCACGGTGACCCGCCTGTGCCTGGACGTCCTGAAGTCCGCGCGCGTCCGGCGCGAGGAGTACGTGGGGACCTGGCTCCCAGAGCCCATCATCGAGACAGGGGAGGGCGACGACTTGACGCTGACCCTGATGATGGCGCTGGAGCGCCTGTCCCCGCTGGAGCGCGCCGCGTTCCTCCTGCATGACGTGTTCGGCATGGACTTCGAGCAGGTGGCGAAGGCCATCGACCGCGATCCCGCGGCGTGCCGCCAGCTCGCCAGCCGGGCGCGTGCCCACGTGCAGGAGGCCCGGCCCCGCTTCCCCGTGACGGCGGCGAAGGGCCACGAGCTGGCCTCCGCGTTCCATGCCGCGTCCCGGAGCGGCGACACCCAGGCGCTCCAGGCGCTCCTGGCCCAGGACGTCATCCTGTACTCCGACGGGGGCGGCAAGGCGAAGGCGGCCCTCAATCCCATCTATGGCCGGGAGAAGCTGGTGCGCTTCTTCGAAGGGCTGCGGCGCATTCCGGTCGTGGGCTCGGCGCAGGTGGTGCACGAGGGCACCATCGATGGCCTGCCCGCGTACGTCACGCTGGAGGCGGACGGGACGCTGCAGACCACGGCGTTCGCCATCGAGGACGGCCGCATCGTCGCCCTCTACGTCACGCGCAACCCCGACAAGCTGAAGGGCATCCGGCGCGCGGTGGGGGCGCCGTCATAGGGGTTCAGCTCGCGGCGAGGGACTCGCGCACGAACTCGACGAACCGGAGCAGGGCGGTGGAGCTTCCGGCCTTGCGCCAGGCGATGACGGTGTTCGTCACCGGCGCGTCCTCCGGCAGGTCGATGAACGCCACGCCGGAGTGGTGCTCCGTGTCGGGCGTGTGCGGCATGGGCGCGATGCCGAAGCCCGCGGAGACGAACCAGATCTTCGTCGCGACGTTCTGCGCGTACTGTCGCACCGCCGGTTGGACCCCCGCGTCGCGGAGCCGGTCGAAGAACGCCGCGTAGTAGTCCGGCGGCGCGACGCCGGGCTCCACCAGGACGAGCGGCTCATCCCGCAGGTCCTTCCACGCAACGGCCTTGCGCTTCGCGAACGGATGCCGCGCGGGCACCGCCAGCCGGAAGGGCTCGCGGCGGATGAGGTGTGAGACGACGTCCGGAGGCATCCGCTCGCGAGGGCGCAGGATGCCCACGTCCAACGTGCCGCGCTCCAGCGCCTCCAGCTGCCACGCGGACGGGTGGTTGCTCAGCTCGATGTGGACGCCGGGCACCTTCTTCTGGAAGGCCCGCAGCATCGCCGCGAACCGGGGCGTCGCGAACGACGAGATGAGGCCCAGCACCAGCACGTCCTGTTCACCCCGGGCCTGCCGCGCCGCGTGCTCCTGGAACCGCTTCGCGCGCTCCAGGAGCTGGTGGGCTTCCGGTAGCAGCTCGCGTCCCAGCTTCGTGAGGCGCACCGCTCGGCCTTCGCGCTCGAAGAGGGCGCCGCCCAGTTCGGTCTCGAACTTGCGGATCTGCTGGCTGAGCGGCGGCTGGGCGATGTGCAGCCGCTTCGCGGCGCGCGTGAAGCTGAGCTCCTCCGCGACCGCGACGAAGTACCGCAGGTGGCGCAGCTCCATGGTCCATACCCTCCAGGTCTGGATTCAAGACCCAGGATATATTGGAGGTATGGATGGGGGAGCGCTAGGCATGTCGCATGGAGACCACCGCCTCGCTCCCCGCCGCCGTGCCCCAGCCCCAGGCCGCGCCGATGGACCGCCGGCTGCTGTGGACGATGACGACGGCGACCGTGCTCGCGGTGGGCAACGTCTATTACAGCCAGCCGCTCCTGGGCGTCATCGCGCAGACCTTCGGTCTCTCCGCCTCCGCTGTCGGCTCCGTGCCCATGATGTCGCAGCTGGGCTACGTGGCGGGGCTGGTGCTGCTGACGCCGCTGGGGGACGTGCTGGAGAAGCGCGGCCTGCTGGTGACGATGCTGGGGCTCGCGGCGGCGGCGCTCTTCGCGGCGGGGCTGGCGCCGACGTTCCCCTTGTTCCTGGTCGCTTGCGTGGCCATCGGGCTGACGTCCGTGCTGGTGCAGATCCTCATCCCCTTCGTCGCGGCGCTCAGCTCACCCGAGGAGCGGGGGAGGAACCTGGGCGTCGTGCTCAGCGCCGCGCTGGTGGGCGTGCTCGTCTCGCGCACGCTCAGCGGCTTCGTGGCGACGCACCTGGGCTGGCGCGGGATGTACTTCGCGGCCGGCGCGACGATGGTGGGCCTGGCGATGCTGCTGCGGCTGGGGCTGCCTCTCTACGCGTCCGACACGCGGCTGTCGTATCCGCGCCTGCTGCATTCGCTGTGGGGGCTGCTGCGGGACGTGCCGGGGCTTCGAGCCATCGCGCTCACGGGCGCCCTGATGTACGCCGCGCTCTCCGCGTTCTGGGCGTCGCTGGCGTTCTTCTTGAGCAGCGACGCGTACCACCAGGGGCCGGGGACGGCGGGCATGTTCGGCCTCGTCGGGACGGTGGGGGCGCTCGCCGCGAACGTCACGGGGCGGCACGCGCAGCGGATCGGGGCTCGGCGCATCGTCCGGGCGTGCATCGTCACGATGCTGGCGGCGTTCGGGGTCTTCGCCGTCTTCGGCAAGGTGTGGGCCGGCCTCATCGCGGGCGTGGTGCTGCTGGACCTGGGGGCGCAGGCCGCCACGGTGTCCAACCAGACGGAGCTGTACCGCCTGCACCCCACCGCGCAGACGCGCCTCAACACGCTCTACAAGATGTTCTACTTCGTGGGCGGGGCCTGCGGTTCGGCGCTGTCCGCCATCGCGTGGGATCACGCGGGCTGGTCCGGCGTGTGCGCGGTGGGCGGTGGGTTCCTGGTCCTCGCGTTCGTCTGGGAGCAGCTCCAGGCGAGAAGGGCCGCGGCGTCGCCTTCCGTATAGGGTGGGGCGCATGTCGTCGCGCCCTCCCACCGAAAGCCCACGCCGCTTCCACTCCGAGCCGTTGATCGTCGTCCTGCGCCACCTGGAAGCGCGGGTGGCGTCCGGGCCTGTTTCCATCGAGGTTCCGGATCCGGACCTGGGGCGCGGGCGCTATCCCGGGGAGCGCGTGGAGGACGGGCTCGTGCACCGGCCGCTGAGGTGCTGGTGCGATCTGGCGGAGGGGCTGTCGTGCCGCCTGCGCACGCCCCACAGCGTGGACGGGACGCACGTCCGGCTCACGTTCGAGCCGCTGGGCCCGGAGGCTCCCTGGCACGCGGGAGGCGGGCCGCGCACGGAGGCGCCGCAGGAGCGCTATGGCGCCACGTCCGACTTCGCGCGCGTGCGGAAGTTCGAGGACGCGGGCTTCCTGATGCCCTGGCTGGACGCCGTGGGACGGCTGGCGTTGCCGCCGGGGGCCCGGCTCCTGGACCTGGGCGTCAACCGGGGCGACGAGCTGACCGCGTTCGCCGAGGTGGAGGGCATCCGCTTCGTGGGCGTGGATCACAGCGCGAGCGCGTTGGCGGAGGCGCGGGCCGCGTTCCCGGAGCCGCGCCATGCGTTCGTGCAGGCGGACCTGAACGCGCTGCCCGCGGACCTGGGCCGCTTCGACGCGGTGGTGTCGGTGGGCACGCTGCAGAGCCCGGGCGTGGATGACCGGGCGCTCTTGCGCAAGCTGGTGCAGGAACACCTGGAGCCCCGAGCCTCGTTGCTCTTGGGCTTTCCCAACTCACGGTTCCGCGATGGCGAGATTGTCTACGGCGCGCGCGTGCGCAACCTGCGCGAGCCGGACCTGTCGCTGCTGGTGAAGGACCTGTCCTTCTATCGCCGTTACCTGCACCAGCACGGCTTCCGCACGTTCCTGGGCGGCAAGTACGACCTGCTCCTCACGGCGGCCCGAGGTCAGGCGTTGGGTTCGGGTGACGAAGCCGCCTGAGCCCTGGCCTCCGCTTCACGCTCCAGGAGGAGCCGGGCCGTGAAAGGAATCACCCCCAGGCTGGCCATCCAGAACACGAAGCCGACGGAGGGATGGAGCAGCTCCAGGTAGCGGTTGCCGCCGCTCTCATCCGCGGGGATGGGGTTCACGTACCAGGTGAGCGACGACAGGCCGAGGATGCACGCCGCGCCGCCGACCCAGAGCGCCTTCCGGTTCGCTCCCGCGAGGAGCAGGATGAGGGCCAGGCACAGGAGCGGGTTCGCGAACCAGCCGAACTGCAGGGTGAACACCCCCAGCCAGCCGACGAGCAGCAGGGGCATGCCCCACATGTGCTCCTCGCCGCGCAGGTTCGTGTTGAACACGGTCATCGCGGGCGTCGCACAGGCGAGCACGAAGAGCACGGCCGACACACCACAGGCGATGAGGCGGGTCCTCTGTTGGGGGTGGGAGTGGGGGACGGGAGGTGCCGGACGGGAAGCAGTCATCGGAGCGGATGCTACTTCACTCCACGTCAAGCGAGCCGACAGGTCCCAGTCTCCCGGCTGGCGTCAGCCGCAGATGGCGTTACCTCGCCACCTTGGCACGCAGCTTCTCCAGCGTCTGCGCCAGGCGGCGCGCGCGGGTCTCCTCCTTCTTCGCCTCGGTGAGCGCCTTCACGAACTCCTTGCGGTGCGTGAAGGCGAGCTTCGTGAACACGTCCCGCAGCGCGGGCTCCGCGTCCAGCGCGCGCTGGAGGTCCTCCGGCACCTCGATCTCCCGAGGTGCCGTGTCCTTCTCCAGCGTGATGCTCAGCATCGCGCCGTCCTCGACGCCCGCGGCCTCGCGCACCTCCTTGGTGAAGCCCAGGTAGGTGACGCCCCCGTACACCATCAACCGGCTCCGGAAGGGCAGCCCGTTGACGGTGCCGACCACGGGAGGCCGCGCCTCACCGTAGGCCTCGCGGCTGTCGAACGGACAGCGCACGAACCGGCCTCCCATGTCGTTGGCGACTTCGAGCTTCGCCTTGAACGTGCGCGCGGCCATCGGTGTGGCTCCGTCCTACGGCTTGACGAACTTGAGCGCGAAGCGGTCGCTCGTGCCGCGGCGCTCGCCCGCGGCGCCCGGGCTGGAGCTCCAGTCGCGCGTGTCCTCCGGGTTGCGCCAGGTGTTGCCCTCCTCCTGGAGCTTGAAGCCCGCGGCCTCGACCTCGTCGCGCACCAACTGCTCGTCGATGCGGTGCAGCGTCTGGCCTTCCGTGATGCCCGTGCCCGGCTTCGCGCTGGAGTCGAGGATGACGTACACGCCGCCGGGCTTGAGCGCCTGGAACACCGCCGCGTTCATCTTCGCCCGGTCCACGCCCAGCCATCCGGTGTCGTGGTAGATGATGTGGCTCACCACCGCGTCCAGCGTGCCGTCCAGCTCGGGCGGGAAGGGCGCGTCCAGCTCACGGTCCAGGCGCACCACGTTCTGGTTCACCGGCCGCGCCAGCCGCTCCTGCCACGGCTTCTCCGCGAACCGCTCCAGCACGACCTTCGGGTTCTCGCCGTACACCTTGCCGGAGGGGCCCACGGCGCGCGCGAGCAGCTCCGTGGTGTAGCCGCCGCCCGCCATCAGCTCCGCGACGTGCATGCCAGGCTTCACGCCCACGAGCTCCAGCAGGGCGGCCGGATGCCGGCCCGCGTCCAGCGTGCGATCCGCCTCCGTGCGGTCCGGCGCGTCCACCAGCGCCTGCGCGGACAGGGGCGCCGCCTGCGCCTGGGTGGAGGACGCCGGAGCCGTGGGCGTCGAGTGGGAGCAGCCCGCGAGGGCCAGGAACGAAGCCGCCATCAGTGCATTGCGCATGGGCGATCCATATCGCTGGCGCGGGGGCCCCGCCTGTCGAAAAGGAGGCCGCTGTCCGCTTGCGGGCCGCCGCTCACGAGAGGTGCGCGGCGGCCCGGGGCGGCATGGATCCGCTGGGGCAGTGGATCCAGGGCATCACGGTTGACGCAAGACGGGTCAGGGGTGCGTGCAGCCGTCCACGGCCGGAGGGCTGATGAGGTGCCCTCCCTGGAGGGCACAGGTCTGGACGCTGCGCAGATGGATGTAGCCCGCGGCGCCACCACCACCGCCACCACTGCCCTCCGTGCCCAAGAAATCGTCGGTTCCATCGGTGCCCTTGGTCGGGCCCCCGGTGCCCGTACCCCCGGCGCCCCCAGCGCCTCCTGTCTCGTTTCCGCCCGTACCGCCAGCGGCAGGAGTCGCGGAGTCCTCGCTGCCGTTGGCTCCGTCTTCGCCATCATTGGGGAGACTGGTGCCGCCCTCGCCACCCCCGCCGCCGTTGGCCGTGACGCGAGCACTGTCGGTGAGCAACAACTGGAAGGCCTCCAGCACCACCCGGCCGCCGCTCCCGCCGCCGCCTCCTCCTCCCGCAACGCCTCGCTTTCCTCCGAAGCCGCTCGCGGAGATGACTTTCGAGACGTTCAAGGTGCGTGCGACCGACAGCTGGATCGCGCCTCCTCCAGCGCCTCCCTGACCCGCCACGGCGGAAGCCGTGCCTCCACCGTTACCGCCAGGGCAGCCCCCCAGCAGGGGCTCCGGTCCGGTGGGCCCGGAAGTGCCCGCGACGCCGTGGCTCTGGCTGTTGTTCTTGCCATTGCCGCCGTCTACTCCCGGAGTCCCGTTGCCCGCGCCGCCACCGCCTCCGCCCGTCTTCCCCGCGAAGGTGCCTCCCCCTCCCTGCGCTGTGCCGCAATCCGCGGACGGGTTCGTGATGTTGCCTGTCGCGAGAATGGACTGGTCCACGTTCGCGTCGCCGAACACAGCCAGGATGACGGGCGAGGGCCCCTTGATGGTCAGGCTCCCATGCAACTCCAGGGTCCGCACTGGAATGAGCAGGGCGGGAGGAAGGTCCGGGCCCTGCGAGAGCGTCATGACCTTGAGGGTCTCCAAGGTCGAGACCGCGCCCACCGGGGTCCAGTTCTTCGTGCGGGTGTCGAACGTCACGTTCGCGCTCGTCTTCAACTCACCGATGTCCGCCGCCACGATGGTGTTCGGCTCGAAGTTGTAGGGCCGGTAGGGGAACGGGGTGCAGGTGGCGTCCTCCAGGCAGACGCCTGGAACGCCATCCGAGGTCGTGCAGGCTCCGTTGAGGTCCACCTCGTACTCGCAGTCGGTGCTGGTCGTGCACGCCTGCTTGACCCGGTAGCACGGCGATGGATGGCAGGCCGTGGGCGTCCCCACGCAATGACCGCTCCCATCGCAGTGATCCGGCTCGGTGCACGACAGGGTGTCGTTGCACGTCGCCGTGTTGGAGAGCGGAGTGAAGACACACTCGCCATTGGCCGCGTTGCACTGCCCCTGGCTTGCCAGGCACTGCTCCGAGGTCGTGCACGTGCGCGGAGTGCCCGCGCACTTCCCGTCGGCCCCGCATTGGTCCATGTCCGTGCACGCGTTCTCGTCGTCACACGGCTTGCCGACCGTGGGCTCCGTGGGCTCGCAGAGCCCGGAGGCGGGATTGCACGCCAGTTGCGCGTCGCAGACGCCCGTGGGCTGCGTGCACGTCCTCGTCTGCTGCGGCACGCACTTCGCCTCCAGGCCCATGCCATCGCAGTGGTCCCCTGTCGTGCAGGCATCGCCGTCGTCGCACGCCTGGCCCCCGCAGTTCGCCTCCTGGCAGCCCACCCGCCCGTTGCAGTTGAGATCCACGGTGGAGCCGCAGGTCTCCACGGCGCCCGGGTACCTGTCCGGGTTCGAGTCATCGCAGTCCGCGGGCTCGTCCCACATGGCGCCCACGAGATGGCCGTCGCCGTCGCCGTCCGTCGCCCTCAACGTCACGTCGAAGTTCGTGAACTTCCTGGCGACGATGGCGAGGGCCCCCTCGCTCTCGTACTTCTCCACGAAGGGCCCATCACAGCCGGTCGCCGTCGAGGCCGCGTAGGACGACGCCGTCACGCTCAGCGCCGTGTCCCAGTCCGCCTTCCGGCGCACCGCGACCAGGACCTCCTGCTTGTCGGCGTTCTTGAACTGGCTGGACAGGATGTCCGTGCGGTCCCGATGCCCGCTCGCGTCCTTCACCTCCACGCGCACGCACGCGGGCTTGAAGGAGCCGTACTTCACGGACACGCGGAGGGCGCCCTCGTCCGGGGCCTTCTCCCCGCAGGCGGCCAGCAGCAACACACATCCCAGCAGGCAGAGCCGATCCATGGCCCTGTACTGTATCCAACACGACCCGGGCCAGGGGAACGGGGCCGGCGAGACCCCACCCCCTGTCACACGCCGGTTCAGCCGCGCAGGGACACCACCGTGACGCCGTCTCCGCCTTCGTGACTCTCACCGGGACGGAACATGCGGATGTACGGCGACGCGGCCAGGTGGTCGCGGATGGCCTGCTTCAGCGCGCCGGTGCCGTGGCCGTGGATGATGAGCGCGGCCTCCTCGCCCTTGCGCAGGCCCTGATCCAGGAACGTCTCCAGCTCCGCCAGCGCGTCGTCGGCGCGCATGCCGCGCACGTCGCAGCGGAAGTTCGTGGCGTCCACCTGCGCCGGCGCCGCGGAGGCCGCGCGCTTCAGGGCCGCCTCGCCCTTCTGCCGCTCCGGGAACTTCGCCTGCTGCGGCTTGCGGCCGCGCGAACCTGACAGCTCCGTCGTGGGCACCCGCATCTTCAGCGCGCCGCCCGCGGACACCACCGCCTGGCCGTCCGTCAGCTCCAGGATCTCCACGTCCCGGCCCAGGCCGGAGTGGTGCACCCACGCGCCCACCTTGAGGGTCGCGGGCCCCGGGGCCTCCACCTGGAACAGCTCCGCCTTCGCCGCCGCCGCGCGCTTCTGCGCCTCATCCGCGCGCTGCTGCAGCTGCATCCGCGCCTCCGACAGCGCCTTCTCGTTCTGCTCCGAGCGCAGCTTCGCCAGGAGGTCGCGGACCTCCTGGGCGGCGTGCTCGCTGGCCGCGTGCACGTCCTCGTTGAACTGCATCATGCGGCCCTTGCGCTCGCGCTCGAAGGCGACCTTCTGCTGCTCCAGGTCCGCCCGCAGCGCCTCCGCCTCCTTCGCCGCGACGCGCGCCTTCTCCAGCTCCTCGTGGAGCTTGCGCCGCTCCTCCTCCGCGGCCGCCAGCGCCTTGGTGAGCGGGCCGCCCGCGTTGAGCGACAGCTCCCGCGCGCGCTCGCAGACCGAAGCCGGCAGGCCCACCCGCGCCGCCACGTCGATGGCGGACGACTGGCCGGACGCGCCCATCTGCAACCGGAACGTCGGCGCCATCCGCTTGGAGTCGAAGCCCACGCGCGCGTTGAGGAAGCGCGGATCCATGTGCGCCAGCGCCTTGAGCTCCTCCAGGTGCGTCGTCACCAGGACATACGCGCCCTTGCCGAGCAGCTCCTCCAGCACCGCGATGGCGATGGCCGCGCCCTCGCGCGGATCCGTATCCGAGGCGATCTCGTCGATGAGCACCAGCGAGTCCGTCGCCACCGCCGACAGGATGTCGCGCAGCAGGGTGACGTGGCCGCTGAACGAGGACAGGCCCTGGCTCAGGTCCTGCGTGTCGCCCACGGTGGAGTGCACGGAGCGGTACAGCGGCATCCGAGACCCGTCGCCCACCGGGATGGGCAGGCCCGCGCGCAGCATCAGCGCGCACAGCCCCACGCCCGTCAGCGTCACCGTCTTGCCGCCCGCGTTGGGGCCGGACACCACCAGCGCCCGGGCCGCCTCGGTGAGCGCCACGTCGTTGGACACCACCTCCGTGCCCTTGAGCACCAGGCGCGGGTGGCGCAGCGAGCGCAGCTGCAACTCCTTCACGTCCACGAAGGTGGGCGTCGTGGCGTCCAGGTCCGCGGACAGGATGGCGATGGCCTCCAACTCGTCCAGCTCCGCCACCGCCTCCAGCCCCTCCAGGATGCGCGCGGACTCGCGGCCCACGAGCCTGCTCAGCTCCTGGAGGACCTTCAGCTCCTCCTCCGCGACCTCCGACTGCGCGATGGCCAGGTCGTTGCCCAGGCCCACCATCGCCTGGGGCTCCATGAAGAGCGTCTGCCCCGTCTGGCTGGCGTTGTGGACGATGCCGTCCACCTCCGCGCGGTAGTTCGACACCACCGGCACCACGTACCGCCCGTTGCGCAGCGTGTAGTAGTTCTCGCGCAGCTTGCTGGTGAAGGTCGCGTCGTGGAGCAGCTCGTCCAGGCGCGTCTTGATGCGCCGGTGCAGGCCGCGCGCGCGGTCCCGCGCCTCCTTCAGCTCCGGACTGGCGCGGTCGGAGATCGTTCCGTCCGGTTCGAAACACTGATCCAGCCGGCGCGCCATGGCCTCCAGGAAGGGCAGGCGCTTGGAGATCTCCACCAGGCGGGGGACGCGCTCCTTGCGCTCGTCCAGGGCCTCGCGGGTGCGCGCGAAGGCGAAGAGCAGCTGGGCCGCGTCGATGAGCTGGCGGGGCTCCAGCACGCCGCCTTTCTCCGCGTGCCCCACGGCGTTGCGCAGGTCCGTCACGCCGCCCAGGGGCAGGGAGAACTGCTGCTGGGAGAGGAAGCGGGCCTCGTCGACGAGCGCCAGCGCTTCGGTCACTTCCGCCTCGGTGTCCAGGAACGGACGGGCGAGCACCCGCTCCTTTCCCGGCTCGGTGCGGCAGCGCTGCGTCAGCGCGCGGAGCACTTCCGAGAAACCGAGGTCTTCCAACGTCCTTTGGGAAATCTGCACGGTCATGGGTTTCATGCGAGCCCGGGTGCCCGTCAAGGGGAAGTATTGAGGTGGCCCACCGGGACCTGCTATCTGCCAAACCATGATG
>JAFADT010000702.1 GCA_023424585.1 Pseudomonadota bacterium | reverse complement strand
CCCCAGGAGCCCGCGCTCGCCACCGAGCCGCCGCCCACGGCGCCGCCGCCCCCGCTGGCCGGCCCCGGTCCGTCCGTGGCGGATCCGCTCCCCGTGCCCCCTCCCGCCACCCCGTCGCCATATGACGGGCCGCTGACCACGGACATCCCGTCCAACCCGCAGCCCGAGCCCGCGCTGGGGGCCGGCGCGCTGCTGCCGTCGTCGCAGCCGCGCGCGGCGGACAACGTCCCGGACCGCGCGCCCTTCACGGAGCCCACCCCGGACCGCGCGCTGCCGCCGCCCTCCAGCCTCTCCGGCCTGGACGGCCCGGACCTGGGCGGGGGCGACGACCTGGAGAAGAACATCAACATGGCGCTGAGCGAGGCCGTCGTCACCACGGCGTCCAAGCGCAGCCAGCGCATCTCCGACGTGCCCCTCACGGTGTCCTGGATCCCGGCGGAGGAGCTGGAGGGCACCGGCCAGTTCTCGCTCTGCGAGGCCATCCAGTACTTCCCCGGCATGGAGTGCCGCCGGGGCTCCATGCGCAAGGCGGCGGTGAGCGCGCGCGGCCTGGGCTCCAACTACCTGTCCAACCGCCTCCTGCTCCTCAAGGACGGCCGTCCGCTGACGGACCCCTGGACGGGCCAGTTCTACGCGGATGAGACGACGCCGCTCACCAACCTGAAGCAGGTGGAGGTCATCCGCGGCCCGGGTTCGTCGCTCTACGGCTCCAACGCCTTCAGCGGCGTCATCAACATCATCGAGCGCCAGCCCTCGGACCTCATCGCCAAGGGCCAGAACGTGGGCGCGGACGCGCGCATCCTCGCCGGCCAGGACAAGACCTGGCGCCTGCAGACCAACGTCGCCGGCCGCGGCGGCCCGGTGGAGGCGCTGCTCGGCTACTACGGCTTCGGCTCGGACGGCCCGCAGCTCTTCAACAACCCGCAGCTCAACCAGACGGACACCAACGAGGACTCGCTGGTCCACCAGGTGAACGGCAAGGTCCGCGTGGGCCCCCTGGCGCTCGACGCGGACTTCACCGACGGCAACATCGGCCGGCCCGGCGGTCAGAACATCTCCACCGTGGGCAACTGCGGCCGCTGCCACTACACCGCGCAGGACAACGAGCACGTCCAGAACCTCAACGCCGCCCTGCAACTGGATCAGCAGGTGACGGACAACGTGCGCGTGTTCGCCCAGGGCTACGCGTTCTTCAAGCGCCGCAACGTGACGCTGGAGAACGAGATCACCGGCGCCCTGGAGGACACGCTCGGCAAGCGCAGCCGCCTGGGCGGCGAGGCGCGCGCGCTGTTCTCCCTGGACAAGCTGTCCGTCACCGTCGGCGGCGACATCAAGGCCGACCAGGTGAACAACCAGAACGTCCTCCCCGGGCTGACGCTGGATGACACGAAGCAGACCATCCTGGGCGGCTTCGTGGACGCCGAGTACCGCATCACGGAGCGGCTGGTGGTGGGCGGCGGCGCCCGCTACGACAACTACCAGATCCCCTCCAAGGTCTGGTCCGAGCGCACGGATCAGATCTCCCCGCGCGCCAGCGTCGTGTTCCACGCCATCCCGGAGCTGCTCACGCTGCGCACCAACTACGGCCGCGCCTTCCGCGCGCCCACGCTGGCGGAGCTGGCCATCAACCAGCAGATGTACGCCGCGACGCTGCTCGGCAACCCGGCCCTGCGCGCGGAGACGCTGGACACGGTGGAGGCGGCGGTGGACTTCTGGCCCTTCGACCGCAAGGTGCGCCTGACGGGCACGGGCTTCTACAACCGCGCTCGCAACTTCATCAACCAGGAGCTCCTCTTCGGCTCCACGTCCCAGTTCCAGAACCTGGGCGACGCGCGCGTGGCGGGCTTCGAGGCGGAGGCCGCGGCGCAGGTGCCGTCCCTCAACTCCTCGTTCGACGTGGCCTACCAGTTCCTGGACGCCCAGGCGCTGCCGGTGGGCGGCGGGGCCAGCTACCCGCTGGACTACGCGCCCAGCCACCGCGTCTACCTGCGCGGCCGCACCAACATCGGCAAGTTCGCCTTCGTGGAGCTGTACGGCCTGTTCGTGGGCGCCCGGTATGATCCGGGCTTCGAGGTGGACGAGAACGCCGGCACCGCCACCCGCGTGAAGCTGCCCAGCTACATCACCGCGACCGCGCGCGTGGGCTTCAACGTCCACGAGCGCGTGGCGGTGTCCCTGCTGGGCACGAACCTCTTCAACGCGAAGTACGAGGAGTCCCACGGCTTCCCCGCCCCGCCGCTGGGCGTCTTCACCGAAGTCCGGCTCCACTACTAGGGCCTTGTTTGGATACCGCCGCCGCCGTGAAGGATGCTCCCCTGAAGTTGACGCCGGACACGACGCTCACCCCGGAGGCGCTGGAGCGGGCCTCCGGAGTGCTTGCCCGTGACGGCCTGCAGTTGGGGCGCGGTGACGACGCGGCGCCGCACCTGGTGCTGCTCGACGGGCGGTTCACCCCCGCCCACGCCGCGCTCCTGGAGCGCCAGCCCCCGGCGCTGCTGCTGGCCACGCGCGGCGAGGCGGGCCAGCCGTCCGCCTGGGAGGCGCGGCTCCTGGGCGCGCTGCTGCGCGGCGAGCCGCTGATTCCCCAGGAGGTCGCCACGTCCGTCGCGTGGCTGGGCAGCGTGGCGGAGGTGACGGCCCTGGGCGAGCGCGCGGCCGAGGCCGTCCTC
>JAFADT010000698.1 GCA_023424585.1 Pseudomonadota bacterium | reverse complement strand
GTCCACGTCCCCCAGGAAGAGCAGCGTCAGGTGCACGCCCTCGGGCTTCACCCACTTCGCGTCCGGCGCCAGGGGGCGCAGGCGCTCGATGCCCCGCCCGGCCTTGGCGGTGAGGGCGTCTCCCAGCGTCACGGCGGTGAACAGGCGCATCGCGAGTGCCCTCCCTTCCGGCCCCTGCCTCAGGGAACCTGGACGCGCTGCGCCGCGCGCGCCTTCCGGGGCCACAGGGCGTAGACCCAGGCGGGCAGGAACGCGAGGAACTCCACGGCGCTCACGTACAGGCCGCGCGCGGACAGCATGCCCGCGCCAATGGGCGCCACCGGCAGCGGCCGCACCGGGGCGAAGACGCGCGCGTGGGAGAAGGGCCAGAAGAGGGCCGCGCCCAGCCCGCCGTCCGTGAGCGTGTCCAGGATGCCGTGGCTGGCCAGCGCCGCCAGCGCCAGGAAGCCCCAGCGCCGGGCGGACTCCCCCTTCCACCGGGCCAGCGCCGCCACCCCGAGCGCCACCGCCGCCGCGAAGACGAACGAGTGCGACGCGCCGCGGTGCCCCCACGTCGCCGCGTAGGGGATGCGCAGCGCGAACGCCACCACGTCCGCGTCCGGCAGGAGGGCGAGCAGCGACAGGAGCGCCATCACCGCCACCCGCCGCCGCCAGGGCGCGCCCGTCCCCGTCTCGAAGCGCCCCAGCGCCATGCCCACCGCCACGTGCCCGATGCTCGCCATGCGCGGGACCCTAACGCAGGTGGCCCCGCCTGGAGAGCGCCCCGCGCGTGGGGTAGCCTCCGGCGATCCATGCGCTTCCTGTTCTCACGCGCCCGTGTCGAAGCCACCCTGCAACGCCGCCTGGAGGAGTGGCGGGCCGATGTCGGCTCCTGGCTCAACATGACGCGCGTGGGCGCGACCGCGGCGTGGCTCCTGCTGGCCGTGGCGGACGCCTGGAGCGTGTCGCGCGGCGTGCTGGGGGCCTACATCGCGCTCGCGGCGGTGCTGTGGGCGGCCGCGCGCCGGGTGCCGGACCTGCTGCGGCGGCCCGCGCTGGGCGTGGCGCTGCTGGACATGCCCGTCATCTACTTCCTCCAGGCGCAGTCCATCCGGACCTCCGCCAACGGCGTGCCCACCGCGCTGCTCACCATGGGCGTGTACCTGGTGCTGGTGGTCATCGTGTCCATGGTGACGCTGTCGCGGCTCATCGTCGCGGGGGCCACGGCGCTGGGCATCGTCGCGGTGGCCCTGCTCGGCTTGAGCGCGGGCCTGGAGCCCTCCCAGTTCCTGCCCGGCGTGGTGCTGGTGATGGTGCTCGCCTCCGCGGTGGCCTTCTTCATCAGCCGCACGGTGATGGGGCTGGTGACGGACGTGGTGCGCGAGGAGATGCAGCGCGAGCGGCTGGGGCGCTTCTTCTCCCCGGAGGTCGCCCGGCGCATCTCCGAGCGCGGCACCGACGGCGAGGCCGGTGAGCACCGCGAGGTGACGCTGCTCTTCTCCGACATCCGCGGCTTCACCTCGCTGTCGGACCGGATGGAGAGCCCCCAGGTGGTGGCGCTGCTCAACGAGTACCTGTCGCGCATGGTGGAGGTGGTGTTCCGCCACGGCGGCACCCTGGACAAGTTCATCGGGGACGGCATCCTCGCGTACTTCGGCGCGCCCCTGGACCAGCCGGACCACCCGGAGGCCGCCGTGGCGTGCGGGCTGGCCATGCTGGAGGCGCTGGAGGCGCTCAACCAGGAGCGCGCCGCCCGGGGCGAGTTCACGCTCGACATCGGCGTGGGCATCCACACCGGCCGCGTGGTGGTGGGCGCCGTCGGCAGCGAGCAGCGCCGCGAGTACACCGTCATCGGCGACGCGGTGAACCTGGCCAGCCGCATCGAGGGCCTGACGAAGAAGGTCGGCGCCCCGGTGCTCGTCTCCCACGCCACGCGCGAGCGCTGCCGGGACACCTTCGACTTCGAGGCCGCCGCCCCGCTGCCCGTCGCGGGCAAGCCGGAGCCGGTGGCCACCTTCCTGCCCAGGAAGCGCGCCCTGCTCGCCGCGGGCGGCTGAGACGCGACGGGGCCGGGAGTCGCCTCCCAGCCCCGCGGGTGCGGCACGGCAGCGCGTGCTCAGTACGCCTTGGAGAACACGATGCGGCCGGGCGACGGGTTGCCCGTCACCACGCACCTGCCCGGCTCCTGCTTGAGGCTGAACGGGCGGCAGCGCGTGGTGAGGCCCGTCTCCTCCTTGATGCGCGCCTCCGTCTTCGGGTCCAGGTCCCAGTGCGCCAGCAGGAAGCCGTCCTCGGCGCGCGCCTTCAGCTCCTCATAGGAGTTGACCTCGAAGGTGTGCGAGTCGCGGAAGTCCCTGGCCTTCTGGAACAGGTCCTTCTGCATCTGGTCCAGCATGGCCTGGGCCTTGGCGGCGGCCTCGTCCAGCGACACGAACTCCTTCTGGCGCAGGTCGCGGCGCACCATCACGCACGAGCCCTTGGCCAGGTCCTTGGGCCCCAGCTCGATGCGCAGGCACGTGCCGATGAGCTCGTGCTCGTTGTACTTGAAGCCCGGCGACTTCGTGTCGTCGTCGTCCACCACCACGCCCAGGCCCGCCTGGCGCAGGTCCGCGGCCAGCGCGTGCGACTTCTCCAGCACCGCCGCCTTCTCCGCGTCGGAGGCCTTGCCCGCGATGGGGATGATGACCACGTGCGTGGCCGCGATGCGCGGCGGCACCACGAGGCCCGCGTCGTCCGAGTGCGTGAGGATGAGCCCGCCGATGAGGCGCGTGGACGAGCCCCACGACGTCTGCCACACGTGGTGCTGCTGGCCGTCGCGGCCCTGGAACGTGGTGTCGAAGGCCCTGGCGAAGTTCTGGCCCAGGTTGTGGCTGGTGCCCGCCTGGAGCGCCTTCTTGTCCTGCATCATGGCTTCGATGCTGTACGTGCGCAGCGCGCCGGCGAACTTCTCCGACTCCGACTTGCGCCCCGGCAGCACCGGCATGGCCATGTAGTCCTCCGCGAACGCGCGGTAGACCTCCAGCATCTGGAGCGTGCGCTCCTCCGCGTCCGCCTCCGTCTCATGGCAGGTGTGGCCCTCCTGCCAGAGGAACTCCGTGGTGCGCAGGAACAGGCGCGTGCGCATCTCCCAGCGCATCACGTTGGCCCACTGGTTCACCAGCAGGGGCAGGTCGCGGTAGCTCTGGATCCACTTGGAGAAGCTGCGGTTGATGATGGTCTCGGACGTGGGCCGGATGACGTACGGCTCCTCCAGCTTCTGGCCGCCCGCGTGCGTGACGACGGCCAGCTGCGGGTTGAAGCCCTCCACGTGCTCGGCCTCCTTCTTGAGGAAGCTCTCCGGGATGAGCAGCGGGAAGTAGGCGTTCTTCACGCCCGTGTCCTTGAACATCTTGTCCATCGTCCGCTGGATGTTCTCCCACAGCGCGTAGCCGTTGGGGCGGATGACCATGCAGCCCTTCACGTCCGAGTAGTCGGCGAGCTTCGCCTTCTGGACCAGGTCGACGTACCACTCGGAAAAGCCCTTCTCGCGGGGCGTGAGCTTCTCGGCCATGTGCTGGGCACCTTGCTAGGGGATGGAAAGAGGGGGGTTGCCTACGCTGGGATGTACCGGAAATCAACGCCGGACCGAGGCCGGGCTCCTCCCGTGGGGCCGGCCGTGCCAGGAGGACGACCCGCCATGCCCACGCTCCCTGATGCCGCGCCCCGGAAGCTCGCCGACGACGTGCACGTGTTCGACGCCCCCTTCTGCGTGGCGGGGCTCGAGCTGGGAGGGCGCATGACGGTCCTCCGGCTGCCGGACGGCGGGCTGTGGGTGCACTCGCCCGTCGCCTTCACGCCCGCGCGGCGGGCCGCCGTGGAGGCCCTGGGGACGGTGCGCTTCCTCGTGGCCCCCAACCTCCTCCACCACCTGCACCTGCCGGACTGGTCCGCCGCCTTCCCCGACGCTCGGGTGGTGGCGCCCGCGGGGCTGCGCGCGAAGCGGCCGTCGCTGCGAATCGACCAGGAGCTGGACGATACGCCGGACCCCGCCTGGGCCCCCGTGCTGGAGCAGATGCACGTGCGCGGCATGCCCGCGGTGAACGAGTTCCTCTTCTTCCACCGGCCCAGCCGCACGCTGCTCATCACCGACCTGGCCTTCCACTTCCAGCGCGCGGACTCCCGGGCCCTGCGCCTGTACCTCCGGCTGAACCGCGCCTGGGGGCGGCTCGCGCCCACGGTCCTGGAGCGCCTGCTCATGAAGGACAAGGAGGCCGTGCGGGCCTCCATCCAGCGTGCGCTGAAGTGGGACGTGGAGCGCGTCGTCGTCTGCCACGGCCAGGTGCTGGAGCACGGCGGCCAGCAGGCGTTCCACGACGCCTTCTCCTGGCTGTAGGGCGCGGTTCGCCCCCGCGTCGCGGGGGAGTGTCGCCTGCTGCGCTCCTCGCCGCGCTGCGCTACAAGGGCACCTCCTCGGTTTTCCGGGTTCCCCCCAGGAGGTCGTTCCATGCGGTCCCTTCTTTCGTCCGTGGGCGCGGTCGCGGTGTGCCTCGTCGCGGGCTCGGCGTTCGCCAACTCCACGGGCATCAACGGGCGCAGCGGCAAGCAGGGCGTGTCCTGCACCGCGTCCGGCTGCCACGGTGGCGGGAGCACCCCCACGGTGACGCTGGAGGGGCCCACGGCGCTGACCGCGGGCCAGACGGGGCAGTACTCGCTGACCATCACCGGGGGCCCGGGCGTGAAGGCGGGCATGAACGTGGCCGTGGACGGCGCGACGCTGACCGCGGGCTCGGGCACGAAGCTGATGAGCGGTGAGCTCACGCACTCGCTGCCCAAGGCCTTCACCAACGGGGCGGCGCGCTTCGACTTCTCCCTGGTGGCCCCGGCCACCAACGGCACCTACAAGGTGTACGCCGCGGGCAACTCCGTGAACGGCAACAACGACTCCACGGGGGACTCGCACGCCAACGCCACGCTGGACATCGTCGTCACCGGGGGCACGGACCCCGTCACGCCGGCTCCGAACGACACGAAGGACGAGGGCGGCTGCTCCGTGGCCACCACCGGCGCGCCCGCGGCGCTCCTCGCCGTGTTCGTGGCGCTGGCCGCGCGCCGCCGCCGTCCGTCCCGTCAGGGCTGATGCCCGCCTGCCCTCCGGCCGGGCCCCGGGAGGGTGGGACGACAGCGCGAGGGCAGGCCGCCTACCATCGCCCCCTTGATGCGAACGAGCCCCCTCTTCACCGCCCTGTTCGTCGCGGGAACGCTGGCCTGCGCCTCCGGTCCCGCGGTGCGTCCCACCCTGTCCGCGGGCGTCACGCCCGTGGCCGTGGCCCCGAAGCGTGAGCCGGGCGCCCTGCGGGTGATGACGTTCAACATCCAGTCGGGCCTCCGGGGGCTGGAGCAGGTGGCGGACGTCATCCTCCAGGAGCGCCCGGACGTCGTCGCGCTGCAGGAGGTGGACGTGGGCTCCACGCGCGCGCACGGCGAGGACCAGGTGGAGCGGCTGTCCGCGCTCACGGGCCTGAAGTACCGCGCGCACTTCGGCACCACGCGGCTGTACGGCGGCGCGTACGGCATCGCGCTCCTGTCGCGCTACCCGCTGGAGTCCCTGGCGCAGTACCCGCTGCCCACGCCCCGGGGCGCGGAGCCGCGCACGCTGGCGCACGCCGTGCTGGACGTGGACGGGCGCGAGGTGAGCGTCTACGCCACGCACCTCATCCGCCGGCCCTTCAACGGCGCGGCGCGCGTGCGCCAGAGCGCCTTCATCGCCCAGCTGCTGTCGAAGGACGCCCGGCCCCGGCTGCTGATGGGGGACCTGAACGACGACCCGGACTCGCGCCCGGTGCGCCTGCTGCGCCGCCAGCTCCAGGACGTGGCGCGCGTCACCCGCTCCGATGGGACGGGCACCTACCCGATGCCGCTGTTCCTGAAGTCCCTGCGCATCGACTACGTGATGGCGTGCGGCGCCTTCACGCCGGTGTCCACGCGCGTGCTGCGCGTGGGCGCGTCCGACCACTACCCGGTGGTGGCGGACCTGCGGCTCCAGCCGGAGCCCACCCCCGTGGTGGCTCCGGCGTCCGCCGCGCCCGCGGGCACGGCCACGGCGGCGGCGGGGCCCTGAGGCTTCACGCCGGGGTGGGCAGGGTGAAGCGGTAGAGGACCTCCAGGTCCCCCTGGCTGAAGCCCTTCACCACCTCGTGGTGGATGTCCTGGCGGCCGCTCAGGTACGCGAGCCCTCCGGACGCGAAGCCCATCACCGCCAGCTCGAAGTAGATGTGCGGCCGGGGCACGCCGGTGATGCGCAGCTCCACGGTGTCGCCCTGGAGCTGCGCGGTCAGCTCGCCTTCGGTGAAGTAGCCCTTCCAGATGCCGGGGGTGAAGAGGGCGAAGCGGCGGAAGTCGTCCTTGCCGAACATCGTCTTGAGCTGGCCCTGGCTCAGCGCGTACTCGGCGGACTTGATGCCGTATTGCCAGTACGCCCTGGTGTCGCCGCCGTAGAAGCGCTGGGTGAAGGCCTCGTTGAGGCGGAGGAAGGCCTCCGCCGGGATGCGCGAGACGGGCATGATGAGCTGCCCGAAGACGGGGTCCCGCTTCGCCTGCTCCGCGAGGAAGGCCTTCCACGCCGGCTCGCCGAAGGCCTGCACCGCCATGGTCTGCCGTGCCAGGAATGCGACGCCTTTGACATCCATCCGTAAGCCCTCCACCGGCTGCTCCGTGTTCGTCGCGGACCCCAGCCGGATCATCCTTCGCATTGTGTCTTGAGACACCCTCCCAGGGCGATACGCATCGTGGCAATTCGCCGGGGGGCCTTCCGCTGAACAGGATGAAACCTGTTATCGCGGACACAGTGCCTCCCCCGAGGTGCATGCCGGGCGGCGGGATGTCCGATGCAGGACTAGGTTCCCGGGGGTGCGGCCCCTTGCCCTCCTTCCCAGACCCGGACGCGCGCGCCGGGCGCTGCTCCTGTACGTGGGCGCACTCACGGGCGGTGTGTTCGGGCTGGCCTGGTGGGTGGACCGCTTCGGCCGGCGCGACCGGGTGACGGACGCGGAGGTGCTGGTGGTGCTGGGCGCGCGGGTGCTGCCGGGCGGTGCGCCGTCCGGCGCGCTGAGGGCGCGCGTGGAGCAGGCGGCGGAGCTGTATCACCGGGGCGTGGCGCCGTGGCTGCTGTTGTCCGGGGGCGTGGGCGCCCATCCGCCGTCCGAGGCGCGCGTGATGCGCGAGCTGGCGGTGGCGGCGGGCGTGCCCGCGTCCGCGTGCGTGCTGGAGGAGGACAGCCACTCCACGGAGGACAACGCGCGCTTTTGCGCCCGCGTGCTGCGCGAGCGGGGAGCACGCCGGGTGGTGGTGGTCTCGGACCCGTATCACCTGCTGCGCGCGCGGCAGTGCTTCCGGCGCGAGGGGTGGGAGGTGGCCACGAGCCCGGCGCCCATCGCGGGGAGGATGCGCGCGGAGGAGCGGGCCTACTGGACGGTGCGCGAGGCGTTCGCGCTGCTCCTGCGCCCGCGCCTGTGGTGGGCGCGGGCGCCGGGCGGACGCTGAGGGCTTCAGGTCCCGGAGGCGGGGGCGTCCGGCGTGGCCGTGTCCAGCCTGAGCAGGACCTTCTCCAGGACGCGGAAGAGGGCCTGGCGGTCCTCCGGGTCGAGCATGCCCATCACCACGCCCATCGAGCGGTGCATGGAGCGGTCGAGCTTCCCGAAGGTCTGCTTGCCCTTGTCGGTGAGGCGGCAGCGCACGACGCGCCGGTCGGTCTCGCCGCGCTCCCGGACGATGTGGCCTTCGCGCTCCAGGCGGTCCATGACGCCGGTGACGGTCTTCTCGGTGACGCCCAGTCGCCGAGCCAGCTCGCCCATGGTGAGCGAGCCGTCCAGGCCCAGCCACAGCAGGGCGTGCACCTGGGGCGGCGTGAACTGGAGCTGCTCGCAGGTGCTGGCGATGGGGTCACGGAGGGAGCGGCGACGGCCCAGTGAGAACATCAACTCCTGCATCCGGTCGACGTCCTTCGCGAGCGCTTCATCCTCTTTATGGATATTCCGTGACACAGAGTATTCATTAGCGGCGGGGTGCGGGCCGGTCAACTTGTAGGCTCCGTCAGGACCTCCGGCGGGACCGGGGGGCGGGAGGAGCGGGTGATGCGACACGCGTGGTGGGGTTTGTTGCTGGCGTGGGTGGCGGTGTCGTCGGCGCGGGCGGAGGAGGTGCTGGTGTTCGCGGCGGCGAGCACGACGGATGCGCTCCAGGCGCTGGCGCCGGCGTTCCAGCAGGCGTCGGGGCACCGGGTGCGCTTCGCCTTCGGGGCGTCGAGTGACCTGGCGCGTCAGGTGGTGGCGGGGGCTCCGGCGGACGCGTTCCTCTCCGCGGACGAGGCGAAGATGGACTCGGTCGACCGGGCAGGGCTCGTGCAGGCGGGCTCGCGGGTGGACCTGCTGTCCAACCGGCTGGTGGTGGTGGTGCCGGCGGGGTCGGCGCTGGAGGTCGCGGGGCCGGCGGACCTGAAGGGGCTCAAGCGGGTGGTGCTGGCGGAGCCGGCAGCGGTGCCGGCGGGTGTGTACGCGAAGGCCTGGCTGACGCAGGCGGGCGTGTGGGCGGACGTGGCGCCGCGCGTGGTGCCGGCGGTGGACGTGCGGGCCGCGCTGGCGGCGGTGGAGGCGGGGAGGGCGGACGCGGGCGTGGTGTACGCGACGGACGCGGCGGGCTCCAGGAAGGTGCGGGTGGCGTTCACGGTGCCGGAGGGGGACGCGCCGCGCATCGTGTATCCGGCGGCGGCGCTGACGCAGGGCAAGTCGCCGGCGGGAGGGCTCGCGCTCGTGCGCTTCCTCCAGACGGAGGCCTCGCGGAAGGAGTTCCGCCGGCTGGGCTTCCTGGACGCGAGCGCGGCGAAGGCGGCGCCGGACGCGGGCGTGAAGGGCACTTCCGGCGGCGCGGCGACATGGGACGCGGGCGTGAAGGGCGCCTCCGGCGGCGCGGCGACGTTGGATGCGGGGGCGCCGCGGGCCGTACCCGCGCCGAAGTCCGGTGCGGGGTCGCGGAAGGAAGCGCCGTGACGCCACTGGCTGGCGTGGGTAACGCAGGGCGGAGTGCGGACGCGGGAGGCCGACCCATGATGGCGGCCCCGCGCGCCGGCGGCTCGCCGCGATGCCTGAAGCCGGACGGGGTGGCGCATCGCGTGGCTTCAGCCCAGGAGCATCCTTCTCCGTGATGGACGAAGGGCTGACAGGGCTGGTGCTGTTCACGGTGGCGGTGGCGGCCCTGTCCACGGCGCTCATCCTCGTGCCGGGCGTGGCTGCGGCTTACGCGCTCTCGCGCTGGAGGGGGCCGGGGCGCGGCGTGATGGAGACGGTGCTGGCGCTGCCGCTGGTGCTGCCTCCGACGGCGGTGGGCCTGGTGCTGCTGGAGCTGCTGGCGCGGGACGCGGTGCTGGGACGGCTGCTGGATGCGCTGGGCGTGGAGGTGGTGTTCACGCCGAAGGCGGTGGTGCTGGCCAGCGCGGTGATGGCGTTCCCGCTGCTGGTGCGCTCCGCGCGCGCGGGCTTCGAGGAGGTGGATCCCCGGCTGGTGGCGGTGGCGCGCACGCTGGGGGACTCGCGCACGCGGGCCTTCTTCCGGGTGACGCTGCCCCTGGCGTGGCGCGGAGTGCTCACGGGCGCGCTGCTCGCGTTCTCACGGGCGCTGGGCGAGTTCGGCGCGACGGTGCTGGTGGCCGGCAACATCCCCGGGAGCACGCAGACGCTGTCCCTGGCCATCTTCCAGCGCACGCAGGTGGGGCACGACGCGGAGGCGCTGAGGCTCGCGGGTGTCTCCGTGGTGCTCGCCTTCGGGGCCATGTACGTGACGGAAGTGGTGACGCGGCGTCGCGGAGCCCGGGGGCTGGCGTGATGGAGCTGTCCCTGCGGCTGCCCCTGGCGCGCTTCACGCTGGAGGTCGATGCGCGCTTCACGTCCGCGTCGGTGGCGGTGCTGGGGCGCTCGGGCTCCGGGAAGACGTCGCTGCTGGAGGTGCTCGCGGGCCTGCGGCGTGGCGCGACGGGGCGTGTCGTGGTCGATGGCCGCGTGCTCCTCGACACGGCCGCGCGCGTCGACGTGCCGCCCGAGGCGCGTCGGATGGGCTACGTGCCCCAGGACGCGTTGCTCTTCCCGCACCTCACCGCCGGACAGAACGTGCGCTTCGGGGTGCGAACCGGGTGGCCGTCGCGCGTGGATGAAGCCGTGCACCTGCTGGAGCTGGAGCCGCTGCTGCACCGCTACCCGGTGACGCTGTCCGGCGGCGAGAAGCAGCGGGTCGCGCTGGCGCGGGCGCTCGCCACGGACCCCGCGCTGCTGCTCCTCGACGAGCCCCTGGCCGCGCTCGACGTCGCGTTGAAGGAGCGCGTGCTGCCGTACCTCTTGCGCGTGCGCGACGAGGCCCGGGTGCCCCTGCTCTACGTCACCCACCAGCTCGGAGAGGCACGGGCCCTGGCTCGCGAGGCCCTGCTCCTGGACGGCGGCGCCGTGCGGGCCGTGGGGCCCGCGGACACGGTGCTGGGCACGGTGGCGCGAGGCCTGCTCACGGGCGAGCCCGAGGAGAACATCCTCGAAGGCACGCTGGAGCACCCTGAGTCCGGCGGCACGCGGCTGCGTGTCACGGAGGGCCTGTCGCTCTGGGTGCCGGAGGTGCCGGAGCTGCCCCGGGGCACCCGCGCCGCCTACGCCGTGCCCGCCGAGGACATCCTCCTGTCCACCGGGCCCCTCACCGGCGTCTCCGCGCGCAACGTGCTCGAAGGCACGGTGACGAAGCTGGAGGAGGCGGGGGCAGGGGAGTGCGCGACCCACGTGGACGTGGCGGGCGTGCGCTGGGTGGTCCGCCTCACGCATTCCGCCGTGCGCGAGCTGGGCATCGCTCCGGGGCTGCGCGTGTTCCTCGCGGTGAAGTCCTCCGCGTGCCGCCGCCTGACGGGACGGGCCTCCTAGCTCCAATGCCGGTCAGTTAGGGCGGGGGCGCTTCACCCACTTCTTGTCGTAGTTGCTCATCTTGATTTTGACGACTCGTGGGAAGCGCCTCTCGCTCCTTCGTTCCGGTAACAGCAGCAACCCCAAGTGCCTGCGCAAGTCGAGCAGGTGCTCTGGAATCCGCCCGGGTGCCAGTGGCGGGGTCGACCAGACCAGCCATGCGTTTCGGATGAGCGCCAGTGCATTGACGAAGCTGATGCGCGTCGGCTCCACGCCGGCTTCGTCCGCGGCCCGTTCCATCTCCACGCGTACCAGGTTGTAGGCCAGCAGAATGCCCCAGACTTCCTGTCGGACGCCTTGGGGCGTGCGACTGCGGATGGCTTCCTGTCGGTCCAAGAGGTGCGTCTTGATTTCGTCGTACCCCAGCTCGATTTCCCATCGCTCGTGGTACAGCTGGACAATCCTTTCGGCCGGGTACTTCTTCGGGTCCAGCAGCGACGTCAGCAGTACTCCGGCACGGAAGCCCGGTCGCTGGTAGCGGATGGCCCTCATGCGGACGGCTTCGGGCAGGGGCCTGGCGCTCGAAGCACGCATGGCGCGGGTGACCGGCAGCTCCACCAGGTCATCATTCTCACCGAGCTTCTCGACCCGGACGGGTTTCATATGCGCCTTGGCCCGCACCAGCCAGTGCCGGTTCTTTGCCCCCGTGGCAATCTCCATCAGGTCGCGGACCGCGGTGAAGTTGCGGTCGACGATGACGACTGAATTCTCCGGCAGCTGACTCCATAGCTCCGCCGCCAGCGTCACCTCACCCGTGGCGTAGGGCCCAAAGCGCACCGCCGCCACCAGGTGGGAGCGTGCCGCCATCAGCGCCACGGCCCGCACCGTCGGGTAGGCGCTACCGGCGCGAGTGCCGTTGCCCGGACTGCCACCAAACTCACTCCAGTTGTCGGACGAGTCCGGCACTCGCACCGTCGTGCCATCCAGGGCATAGACGGCCAGCTTGTGCCAGGGGTGCGCCCTGGCGCTGCGGTGGGCCCACGCCGAAGCCGTCGTATTGAAGAGGTACTCCATCGGCTCGTCGCCCAGGCGCTGGCGTGCCTGGCTCAAAGCGCTCGGCGCCACGTCCGTCGAGCCCGCCCCCGTCGGCAATGCCACATTCAGCATGGACGCCACGCGCGGGATGGACTCATTGCGCATCAGCGCCATGCCCACCACCAACCAGATGACCTGGTCCGCCGGCAGGCGCCGACGGCGTATCGAGGCGAAGCCGGTGGCCACCACGGCTTCCTCCACCCATACCGGGTCAATGTGCTGCCGAAACCGGTCGAACTGCTCGGGGGCCACCATGGCTGCCCCCTGGATGGCCTGGGAAAGCCCCATGCGGCGATCTCCAAGATTCAGATCGCCACACCCTCAACCATTCCGGTAGGTCCTCGCAAGGACCACTTATCTGATCGGCATTG
>JAFADT010000694.1 GCA_023424585.1 Pseudomonadota bacterium | reverse complement strand
GTGCTCCTGCAGCACCTGCTGTCCGTCTACGGGCTCACGCCCGCGCGCTACCTGGCCGCGCTGTCCGGCGGCGGGCGCCCGGTGGGCGAGGCGCTGGAACGGGTGCGCCTGCTGTGCCGCCCGTTCGGGTAGGCTTCGAGGCACGCGCCATGTTCGGCTTCCTCAAACGCAAGAAGGCACCTCCGGCGCCCGTGGACCCCCTGGCCACGTTCGACCGGCTCATCGAGGAACTGGAGCGCCAGGCGGCCGAGGTGCGCAGGTCCGCCGCCACGCTGCTGGCCCTCAAGGGGGAGCTCTCCCGCGCCGTGACGCGCTACACGGCCCGCCTGGGCGACATCGCCGGACGGTGCCAGACGGCGCACGACCGGGGCGACGCCAAGGGCGTGGGCGTGCTGGAGCGCGACCGCGTGCAGACCGAGCGCCTGCTGGAGTCCACGCGCGAGTCGCTGCGACGCGCGGAGCGGGACGCGGAGCTGCTGCTCGGCGCGGCCGGCGAGCTGGGCGAGCGCGTGGCGGACCTGCGCATCGAACGGGAGAGCGCGTCCGCGCGCATGGCCGCGGGCGGCATCGTCACCGAGGCGCTGCGCGAGCAGGTGGAGCGCTTCGACCGCGTGATGGCGCTGGACGCGGCGCGCGACGAGGTGGAGAAGGCGCACGCCCTGGCGGACATCTACCGCGACGAGCACCCGCCCACCGCGGCGCCCGAGCGCGTGAAGTAGGGGAGGGCGCCCTCAGGTCCGCCGCGCCGTCTGGTGCAGCTCCAGCACGATGTTGCCGCCCTTGAAGAGCCGCACCGCGCCGGACGTCTGGCTCACCGTGAGCGCGATGCAGTGGGTAGAGGACGTGATGCCCGCGGAGGCCGCGTGGCGCGCGCCCAGGCCCAGCGGAATCTTCACCGTGTCGTCGTTGGCGGACAGGTAGCGGCCGGCGGCCAGCACCACGCCGTCCTCGCGGATGACGAAGGCGCCGTCCAGCACGGAGAAGTTCTTGATGGCGTCGCGGATCTTCGGGTCGAGCACGTTGCGCTCGGACTCCGACAGGCCCTGGAACGGGTTGATGGTGAGCTGGCGGCTCTTCTCCAGCACGCTCGTGTGGTCGCCAATCGTGATGATGGTCCCGATGGGGTGGCCCTCGAACCCCTCCTGGCCAATCTGCAGCGCCAGCTGGATGAGCGCGTCCACCACCTGCGAGTTGAACTCCTCGCCCAGCTTCACGCCCTCGATGGCCAGCCGGTCATCCAGCGACCCCCCGATGCGCATCTGCATCAGCGTGTCCGGCGCGCGCCCCACCCTGCCCGTCATGCAGAGCACGAGGTCGCCTTCCTTGAACGCCCCCTGGGACAGCGCGGACACGAGCGCCACCTTCACCCGCTCCGTGCGCGAGTAGTCGTACGCGGGGATGACCAGCGCGCGGACCTTCTTGTGCTGGAGGTCCTGCGCCAGCTTGTCCAGCGTCACCGCGTAAACCAGCTTCTTGCGCGCGGGCTTGCCCCGGAGGTCCTCCGGCGCGATGGGCGTGTCGCAGATGTAGAGGAAGTGGTCGACCTCGCTCTTGGCGGCCAGGGAGAGCGCCGAGCGCAAGAATTCCCGATCGAACTTCGTGTTGTCGCTCAAGGGGCTCCTCGTGCACCCACGTTTTGAAGCAGGTCAGCTTGACACTGGCAACTGCATGAATAAAGCTTTCGGGCCCTTTTTTTCGGGGGCAGGCCCCCTCTACCCGTCCCAACGGAGCCGCCGGCTTTGAACCAGAAAGATCTCAAGCGTTACAAGAAGATGCTCGAGGACAGCAAAACGAGCCTGCTCGAAAGCGCGAAGAAGACCCTGGTGGAGGAGTCATCCTTCGACACGGATGACCTGCCTGACGAGATCGACCAGGCCTCCTCCGAGTACAACCAGTCCATGGTCTTCCGCCTGCGGGACCGCGAGAAGTTCCTGCTGCAGAAGATCGAGGGCGCGCTCAAGCGCGTCGAGGACGGCACCTTCGGCATCTGCGAGCGCTGCGAGGAGGACATCTCTCCCAAGCGCCTGGATGCACGTCCGGTGACGACGCTCTGCATCCGCTGCAAGGAGGAGCAGGAGAAGAAGGAGAAGTCCTACGGCTGACGCCGTGGCTTCATCGGGCCGCACGGCGCTCCCATGCCCGTGCGGTCCGCGCCTCACCGGTGGAGCGCGATCGCCTCAGGCCGCCGCGGGCTGGATCTCCACCCGCAGCAGCTGACGGCCGATGAGGAAGTGATCGCCGTTGTCGACGAAGGTCGGCCCCGCGAGCCGGATGAAGGTGCCGTTGGACGAGCCCACGTCGCGCACCATCAGCCGGTCCCCCCGCACCTGTAGCAGCGCATGCCGCCCGGACACGAAGCCGTCCGTGGGGAAGGCGATGTCGCCCTGCTCGCGGCCCAGCAGGTTGTCGCCGTCCTTGAGCGGGAAGGCCGCGCCGCGCAGGCCGCCCTCCAGGAGCTGGATGAGCCGCAGCCGGTAGCCGGGATCCGGGGAGCCCCACACCTGCGTGCCGCCGGGCCCCAGCGCCGCGGTGGGGATGGGCTCCAGCACCAGGCGCTGACGGCCCAGGCGCAGCTCGCCGCCGGCGGGCAGCTCGCGCTCGTTGCGCAGGCGCACGAAGACGCCGTTGGCGCCGCCCACGTCCTCGACGGCCAGGCGGGCGCCGGAGAAGAAGAAGCGCGCCTGCACGGGCATGATGAACGGGTCGTCGGTGAGCGCGATGTCCGCCTGCTGGCCGCAGGTGAGGGTGTCGCGCTGCATGCGCACCAGCGATTCCGGGCCGCCGTCCGCCCGCACCACGCGGATGGACACCTGCGGGCGCGACGAGATGTGCGCCACGGCCATCACCATGGTCCCGGAGCGCAGCGCCGAGCCGCAGGCTCGGCAGACGGTGGCATCCCGGGAATTCTCGGTGTCACAGCGGGGGCAATAGTCCACGGCGTCCATGCGAGCCTCCCTTCTAGCAGGCCCGCGCCGCCTTGGGGGGACGACCGCGCACGGCTTGCTCCCCACCCGAAGGGCATGGTGAAGTCCCGGCCCCACCGACTGGACGCTGACGTGTACTGCCCTTCCTGCGGCGCCGACGCCGAAGACTCCTCCCGCTACTGCCCTGCCTGCGGCGCGACGCTCCTGCGCTCGGCGGAGGGCGGCGACGAATACGTAGGCAAGACGATTGCCTCCAAGTACCGGGTGGAGGCCCTCATCGGCGAGGGCGGCATGGGCAAGGTGTACCGCGCCCGCCAGCTCGCGCTCGACAAGGTGGTGGTGCTGAAGGTGCTGCGCCACACGCTGCTGTCGGACGAGCGCACCGTCGCGCGCTTCCAGCGCGAGGCCAAGGCCGCCAGCCGCCTCAACCACCCCAACTCCATCAGCGTGCTGGACTTCGGTCAGGCCGACGACGGCGCGCTCTTCATCGCGATGGAGTACGTGGCCGGGCAGGACCTGCATCAGATCCTCAGCCGCGAGTGGCCGCTGGGGGAGGCGCGCGTGGTGCGCATCGCCCTCCAGATCCTCAGCGCGCTGTCGGACGCGCACGGCGCGGGCGTCATCCACCGGGACCTGAAGCCCGAGAACATCATGGTGGAGCAGCGCCGCAACGAGCCGGACTTCGTGAAGGTGCTGGACTTCGGCATCGCGAAGATCACCGACTCGCAGGACGAGGGCCCGGCCCTCACGCGCGCGGGCTTCGTGTGCGGCACCCCCGAGTACATGTCGCCGGAGCAGGCGCGGGGCGCGGTGCTGGATCACCGCTCGGACCTGTACGCGGTGGGCGTCATCCTCTACCAGCTGATGACGGGCCTCCTGCCCTTCGAGTCCGACTCGGCGGTGGGCTTCGCCACCAAGCACCTCACCGAGGAGCCGCCGCCGCCCACGCGCCGCCGCCCGGACGCGCGCATCTCCCCGGGCATGGAGCGGCTCATCCTCCGCGTCCTGTCCAAGGACCCGGATGACCGGCCGGCCAACGCCGCGGCCTTCAAGGCGGAGCTGCTCGCCGTCGACAAGGAGCGCCGCCGCGGGGGCGCCGCCAGCGAGTCCGGTGGGCGCCGTCCGCAGGCCTCCGGCGTGCTGGCCCCCATCCCGCGCCGCTCCCAGGCCGCGCAGAGCGCCGCGCGCAACGACACGGGCTGGAACGACGTGACGGTGGAGGCCACCGTGCAGGGCCTGTCCCACTCGCGCACCCCGGTCTCCGAGGAGTCCACGCTCGCGCCCGAGGGCACCCGGACGGCCGTGCTCGCGCCCGCCTCCAGCGGTGGCGACGGCATCATCCTCTTCTTCAAGGCGCTCACCACGGTGCTGGTGCTGGGGGCGGTGGGCTTCTTCGTCTACTACTTCGGCATTGGCGCCGGCAGCGGCTCCGAAAACGGCGGCTATCAGCTTCCGCAGAACGCGCCCCGGCCCATCAACGCGGGCGCGGACGTGCCGGACTACCAGCGGCAGATCCCCAGCGCCTCGCGCAACGTGGACAAGGCCCGCAAGCTGACGCGGGACGGGGACCGCGACGTGATGGCCGGCGAGCTGGTCCGCGCCACGTCCCTCTACCGCGAGGCCTTCCTCTACAACCCGGAAGCGGAGCTGGCCCTCAAGCTGGGCGAGCTGTACTGGCAGCGCGACAACACGGACGAGGCTCGCGGCTGGTGGGTGCGCCACCTGACCGACATGCCGGACTCGCGCGCGCGCGCGTACATCGAGGTCCGGCTCGGCAGCCCGGTGGCGCGTCCCTCGACGCCCTGACGGGCTCGGGCGCCTGGCCTCCTGGTGGAACGCCCGGTGAGGCCGGGGCTCCTTCCCGTCAGCCCAGCGTCTCCACCTGCATGACGTGCTGGCCCAGGCGGA
>JAFADT010000668.1 GCA_023424585.1 Pseudomonadota bacterium | reverse complement strand
CCCCAGCACCGCCCCAGGCCGCGACGGGCACCTGAGGCAGGCCCTCACGGCGCGGTGGCCGTCTCCAGCGGCGCGCGGATGCGGGCGGAGAAGTCGTCCCGCCCCTGCGCGGCCAGGGCGCGCGCGTTGATGTGGTAGCGCTGGCGGACCTGCTCCAGCGGCGCGTCCGTGTCGATGATGCCCAGCTCATAGGCGAGCGCGTCCGAGAACGCCGGCATCAACGTGCGGTGATCGTAGGGCACGTCCTTCGAGGCCACCTTCTCGAAGTGGCGCACCAGGTTGGTGGTGCAGTTGCTGGTGAGCGTGTCGTAGAACTCCGGCTGCGCGTGCAGCCCGTTCATCCGCTGCACCATGTCCAGGAAGAACGCCGTGATGCGCTCCTTCGACGCCTTCACCGGATACACATACACGTCGTCGTGGCGGAAGTTGGAGCGCAGCTGCACCAGGTCCCGCTCGTCGCCCACGACGTAGGTGATTTCAAAGCGGCGGAACAGGCCGCCCACCGCGGAGAACGTCTCTCCCTGCTCGCGCCGCACCTCCACGGAGAACACCACGTGGCGGCCGTCCGCGAAGCCGAAGCTCACCATGGTGTGCGCGGCGCCGTAGAAGCCGGAGAAGGGCTCCACGATGAACGACGCGTCCGTGAGCGCGCCCGTGTCGTAGGTGGCCGTGTACCAGGCCGGATCCCAGTCCGTGGTGCTGCGGTAGCGGAAGTCGCGCACGTCGTGCAGCGTCACCCGCGCCCCGGCCACCTCCGCCCACGGGGCGCGCGCCAGGTCCGGCGCCCAGTCGCGCGTGTTGGAGGGCTGGAACGTGCGCACCCAGCCATGGACGGCCAGGCAGCCCAGCACCATCACCGCCACGCCCCAGCGCCGCGAGCGCCACCGCCAGGCCACCACCGCCAGCGCCACCAGGACCCCGGCGCCGAGCGTCCGCACCCCATGCGGCCCCTCCGGCCCCGTCCCCGTCAGGGCCAGGGCCAGCGAGGCCCAGGCGCCCCCCACGAGGAGCACGAGCCCCGCCACCGCGTTCGTCCAGATGCGCATGCGGCTGAGTATCCGCGCCCCGCATCGCCCGTGTCACGAACGTGGCTTCCCCGGCGCGATGCCGACGGGCGGGCATGAATCCGCCCTCCCGGGAAGGGCGCGGGGCTGCTGCGTCCGCCTACCTTGACCGCTTTTCCCCGGGTGTGCGACGAAAGGGGGTCCCCTGCTTTCAGGAGTCACACCCCGATGAGCGACGAGCGCGAAGACACGACGATCTACAAGGTCGTCGTCAACCACGAAGAGCAGTACTCCATCTGGCCCGCGGACCGTGAGAACGCGCTGGGCTGGAAGGACGCCGGCAAGCAGGGCCTGAAGGCCGAGTGCCTGGAGTACATCAAGGAGGTCTGGACGGACATGCGCCCCCTGAGCCTCCGCAAGAAGATGGAAGAGGACGCGGCCCGCAACAAGAACTGAAGGCCGCGCGCGCTCCCCACCATGCCCTCCCCGCCTCGACGGGGAGGGTGGGCCGTCCCCCTAGAGATCCGGAGGAGGCCTGACGCCCAGGTGGCAGGCGCGCAAGGCGAGCTGGGTGCGGTTCTCCGCGCCCAGCTTGCGGTAGAGCTGCGTGACGTGTGACTTCACCGTCCGCTCCGCGATCTGGAGGTGCGCGGCGATCTTCAGGTTGTCCGCCCCGCCCGCGACGTATTGCAGCACCTCGCGCTCGCGCTGCGTGAGCAGCAGGAGCACGCTCGCCGTGGGTGACGTCACCGGCGGATGCTCGAAGTCGTTGCGCAGCAGCTGCACCGGGAAGAGGCGCTCGCCCCGCACCAACGACTGCACCGCGGAGGACACCGCGTTCACGCCCAGCCCCGCGCGGAAGAGGTACCCCGAGGCCCCTTCGTCGAAGCACTGGGAGATGACCTCCGGCGTGCTCACCGCGGACAGCAGCAGCATGCGCACTTCCAGCCGGCGCTTGCGCGCCTCGCGCAGCAGGTTGAGCCCCTCCGTCACGGAGCAGCCGATGGCGGCTTCGCCGTCGCTCTCCACGTCGAGGATGGCCACTTGCGGTGGATCCGTGCCGAGCCCGTCCAGGAAGCCGCGCACGTCGCGCGTCACTGAAGTGGAATGACCCTCACCCCGGAGGCCCTCGGACAGGCCCTGCCAGGCCGCCCACGGTCCTTCGAGAATCGAAATACGAACTGCCGATTGATTCGCTGCCATGCGATGGCCCCCCAGCCGTCGTGGCGAATTGCTTTCAATGCTACCTGTCGACTTCAACCTGCCCCGGAGTCGGTGGAACCGCGGCGGAACTTCCGCCTGTGATGAGCGTGCGAGAACCGCGCTTCAACTCCATCCGGGGGTCCTGTCAGTGCTGCCCTGCGGACTGCGCTTGCGACTGCCGAACTGGCCCGTCCAGGCCACTCCTCCTTTTTCGTTTCAAGCAAATCCAGCCAACCGAGACCCTAACATCATCCAAGGCCTCATGCGAACGGACCCCGGCGGGACTGTCAATTGCGCACGAATCGCATCGAAATCCAGGGTCTCGCCCGTCAGGTCGTGTTCGCTGTCGAGCGCGGGACATCCGCTTCGCGTCCGAATCTGGATGTTTTGCTTGGTGTTTCGTCCAATGCCCGTGCGCGGGCGCCCACGCGTGCGCAGGTGCACGTCCTGGACGCGAAGGGCGTATGCTGTGCGTCTCGCACGCATGACTCCCTCCGCCCCCGCACCCCATGTCGACGTCGCCACGCCCGAGCGGGTGGCCCTCTCCCTGCCCGTGGCCGGCATCGGCTACCGCTGCCTCGCGTGGCTGGTGGACGCGAGCCTGCTGTTCTTCTTCTGGGTGGCGCTCTACTTCGTCATCACCCTGCTGGTGTCCGACGTGCTGGGGGCCTTCCAGGCGCTGTCGGGGCTCACGCAGACGCTGCTGGCGGTGGGCCTCTTCGCCACGCAATGGCTGTACTGGACGCTGGCGGAGGTGTTCTTCCATGGACAGACACCCGGCAAGCGCGCGCTGCGCATCCGCGTGGTGCGCGAGGACGGCTCGCCGGTGGGCTTCTTCGAGAGCGCGGTGAGGAACCTGTGCCGCGCGGTGGACTTCCTGCCGGTGCTCTACGCCACGGGCTGCATCACCATGCTGCTGGACTCGCGGCACCGCCGGCTGGGGGACCTGCTCGCCGGGACGGTGCTGGTGCGCGAGGAGGCCATCGACCTGGACAAGTACACGCAAGGCGCCACGGCGGACGCCGCGCCCGCGGGGTCCCCCGCCACGGACGCCGCCGTGCAGCGGCCGCTGGACGCGGAGGACGTGGAG
>JAFADT010000658.1 GCA_023424585.1 Pseudomonadota bacterium | reverse complement strand
GGCCCGGAGGCCGTCGAGGCCGCCGTCGCCCCCGCCTATGAGAAGCTGCGCGCGGCGCTGGGCGGCCGGCCCTACCTGCTGGACGCGGGCTTCACCTACGCGGACATCACCGCCGCGGTGATGCTCGTGCTGCTGGGGCCGCCGGCGGACCGCCACCAGCCCATGGGGCCGGGCACGCGCGAGGTGTGGACCCATCCGGGGCTCGCCGCCCGCTTCCCGGACCTGCTCGCGTGGCGCGACGCGCTCTACGACAAGCACCGCCGCACCTGAAAGCACCTCGGGCCGCCTCCCCATGGGGAAGGCGGCCCGCCGTGCATCACCCGAGCGCGAAGCCGGCCGCTACGCCGTCTTCTTCACGCCCTTCGCGTTGTCCACCAGCACCTTGGCGAAGGTGAGCCCGTCCGGGCCCGCGTCCGCCTGGATGTGCTCGCCCGGCGCGAACTCGCCGTTCAGCACCTTGAGGGCGAGCGGATCCAGCAGGTACTTCTGCACGGCGCGCTTCAGCGGGCGGGCGCCGTACGTGGGGTCGTAGCCGCGCTCCGCCAGGAGCTCCCGCGCGCTGTCCGTGAGCTCCAGCGTGAGGCGCTTGGCCTGGAGCAGCTTCTGGAGCCGGCCCAGCTGGATGTCCACGATGCGGTAGATGTCCTTCTTGCGCAGCGGCTCGAAGACGACGATCTCGTCCACGCGGTTGAGGAACTCCGGCCGGAAGTGTGCGCGCAGCGCCTCCATCACCTCGCCGCGCGTCTTCTCGTTGAGCGTGTCCGTGCCCGCCATGCCCTCCTGGATGGCCTGCGAGCCGATGTTGGACGTGAGGATGAGCACCGTGTTGCGGAAGTCCACCGTGCGGCCCTGGCTGTCCGTCACCCGGCCCTCGTCGAGGATCTGCAGCAGGATGTTGAACACGTCGTGGTGCGCCTTCTCGATTTCATCGAAGAGCACCACCGTGTACGGCCTGCGGCGCACGGCCTCCGTCAGCTGTCCGCCCTCCTCGTAGCCCACGTAGCCCGGGGGCGCGCCCACGAGCCGGGACACCGCGTGCTTCTCCATGTACTCGGACATGTCGATGCGGACCATGGCCGTGTCGTCGTCGAAGAGGAACTCCGCCAGCGCCTTGGCCGTCTCCGTCTTGCCCACGCCCGTGGGGCCCAGGAAGATGAACGAGCCGATGGGGCGGTTCGGGTCCTGCAACCCGCTGCGCGCGCGGCGCACGGCGTTGGACACCGCCTCGATGGCGCTGCGCTGGCCAATCACGCGCTCCGCGAGCCGGTCCTCCATCTTGACCAGCTTCTGCATCTCGCCCTCCATCAGCTTGGAGACCGGGATGCCCGTCCACTTGGCCACCACCGCGGCGATGTCCTCGGAGTCCACCTCCTCCTTGAGGAACTTCTGGTTCTTCTGAAGCTCCGCCAGCTTCTCGTTCTGCGCGGTGACCTCCTTCTCCAGGCCGGGGATGACGCCGAACTTCAGCTCCGCGGCGCGGTTGAGGTCACCCTGACGCTCCGCCGCGGCCTGGTCGTTGCGCGCCTTCTCCTGCTTCTCCTTGAGGGTGCGCAGCGCCGCGATGGCCTTCTTCTCCTCGTCCCAGTGGGCCTTGAGCGAGTTGAACTTCTCGTTGAGGTTCGCCAGCTCCTTCTCGATGGTGGCCAGGCGGTCGCGCGAGTGCGGGTCCGTCTCCTTGCGCAGGCCCTCGCGCTCGATCTCCAGCTGCGTCACCTTGCGGCGGATGTCGTCGATCTCCGTGGGCATCGAGTCGATCTCGATGCGCAGGCGGCTGGAGGCCTCGTCGACCAGGTCGATGGCCTTGTCCGGCAGGAAGCGGTCGGAGATGTACCGGTGGCTGAGCGTGGCCGCCGCGACGAGCGCGGAGTCCTGGATGCGCACGCCGTGGTGCACCTCGTAGCGCTCCTTCAGGCCGCGCAGGATGCTGATGGTGTCGTGCACCGAGGGCTCGCCCACGAACACCGGCTGGAAGCGGCGCTCCAGCGCGGCGTCCTTCTCGATGTGCTTGCGGTACTCATCCAGCGTCGTCGCGCCGATGCAGTGCAGCTCGCCGCGCGCGAGCGCCGGCTTGAGCATGTTGCCCGCGTCCATGGCGCCCTCCGCCTTCCCGGCGCCCACGAGCGTGTGCATCTCGTCGATGAAGAGGATGAGCTCGCCCGCCGCGTCCGCGACCTCCTTGAGGACCGCCTTGAGGCGCTCCTCGAACTCGCCGCGGTACTTGGCGCCGGCCACCATGGCGCCCAGGTCCAGGGTGATGAGGCGCTTGTTCTTCAGGCCCTCCGGCACGTCGCCGTCCACGATGCGGCGCGCGAGCCCTTCCGCGATGGCCGTCTTGCCCACGCCCGGCTCACCGATGAGCACGGGGTTGTTCTTGGTGCGGCGGCTCAAGACCTGGATGCAGCGGCGGATCTCCTCGTCGCGCCCGATGACGGGGTCCAGCTTGCCGCTCCTCGCGGCTTCCGTGAGGTCGCGGCCGTACTTCTCCAGCGCCTGGTAGGTGGAC